>JANTFJ010000267.1 GCA_024763495.1 Desulfobulbaceae bacterium
CTATCTGCATCTACTGTTAAGGGACTTATACCCGTCAAGCGAGTACTAAACAGAGTCCAGAGCCTTAATTTCTCTTCCAGTTTATCTGGGCCAGGGTTCAAATTCAACAGTTTTTGTCTTCTGGTTTCTGTCTTCTGGTTTCTGTCTTCTGGTTTCTGTCTTCTGGTTTCTGTCTTCTGGTTTCTGTCTTCTGGCAAACCGGCACGGAAACCACTATTTCCGTCCCCTGTTCCAATTCGCTGTATATCTCCATGGTTCCACCCAGGGTACGAACCCGTTCAGCCATGGCAGTCAAACCCATTCCGCTCTCCAGGGATTTGCGGTTCAATACCTTGGCAGAATCAAATCCGCAGCCATTATCTTTTACCAGTAATAACACATTTCCCCCCTTTTTTTCAATCTGAAAGAAAACATGGTCAGCGCCGGAATGTTTACCGATATTGTTTAAAATTTCCTGGAGTATCCGGTAGAGCATCCGCTGGCCATTTTGGTCAAAGAAATGATTTATTTCAATAAGATCACTTCTGGTATCTATATGATATAGTTTGGAAAAATTACTAATCAGGTAATCAAGAGCCGGATCTATGCCCAAATCGTCAAGGGCCACGGGGCTGAGATCACGGGACAAACGCCTGGCATTTTCAATAATCAAATTAATACTGTCACGCAATTCTTCACATTCCTTAACAAGAATCTCCGGGGCGCGGCCATTTGTTATTTTGCTCCGCAAGGCTCGTAACTGGAGTTTTAAGGCAGCCAGTGACTGGCCCAGTTCGTCATGGAGTTCTACGGAAATACGCCGCCGTTCATCTTCCTGGGCAGAAAGCAGTCTGACTGAAAGCTGATGAAGAATTTCTTCGGATTCCCGCAGGGCATTCTCGGCTTTTTGCCGTTCAATATTTTCTTCCCGCATCTTTTCATTGGCAGTTGTCAGTTCCAGGGTTCGCTGTTCCACCAACTCTTCCAGGTGATTTTTATGATTTTCAAGTTCAGCCTCTGATTTTTTTCGGCGATAGATGTTTACTGAAAGAATAATGACCACAGCTTCCAGGGCCAGGGCAATACCAAGCAGTGTCCAGCCCAGGGCCTTGTTTTTCCAGAGAACCGACTCCGGCTCCTTGGTAACCTCGCTGTCGGGTGGCAGTGAACTGTAAGAAACCTGGAACTGTTTGAGCTTGGAATAATCAAAAACAAAACGATTGTTGCTGGTCGGACGGATTGGCAGTTCATTAATTGGTTTGCCGTGCATCAAATCAAGAACCATTATTCCGGCCTCCTTTCCCTGCCTGGCAAAATCAAGCATTTTACCGCCAAAGACACCCTGCTCAAGATAAAATTCCCAGACACTTAATATCGGCACTTTACATTTTGCCGAAATCAACCGGCAGCTTCGTTCAAAAGAAAAGGTCTCGCCATTGATATCCCTGGTAAAATTCATCAATAATACCAGGGTGTCATCTTGCAGGCTGCTCACCCGATCAAGCAGGTCGATCATGGAACAATTTTCAAAAAATGTAATTTTCAGCCTGTTCTTAAACGGTTTTAAGCCCTTTTCAATCAACGGCCTGTTTATCATGCCGGTAAGGCTCATATTATCATTAATAACTACCAGTTGCCGGCTGCCGGGAAAAAGATCAATCCCGGCCCTGACTGTGGCTGTTATATCATATGGTTCAAAAACAGCAGTGACAAATTCGTCCCTGTCTGTCCTTTGATCAAACATCGTCAGCCCGCAAAAAACCAGAGGTGTTGACGGAAAAAGCTCGGCATGAGACTTGAGCAGAAAAGAATAAGCCAGGTCACCAACCCCGATTACTGCTACCAGGGGCTGAGAAGCAAATTTATTCTTAAAATAACGCCTGGTTTCCTGGATCTGGCCCGCATTTTCCAGATGAATGCCGTCAAGATACTCAACATGAAGCTCTATGTCATTACGATCCTTGGCCAGTAAAACCTGGTTGATACCCTGATTAACAGCAGTTGAAAACTGCAGGCCGCAATGATAGGAATGGACTACCAGGATATCATGCCGGGGTAGTTCAGTGGCCCGAACATCGGAGCCGACAAACAAAACAAACGCTAACAGAAATAATAGAGGGCGGGAAAAAACGACCGGCATGGTTAATTATGTTCCCTGGTTTTATGAAAAACCACATCAGGCCACTGTTCCTCGACAAAACGGATATGCCACTGGCCCGGAGCCAGGTACGTCAGGTATCCTTCACTGTCCCGGGCCAGGCTGGCCTGATTTTTCAGCTCAAATTCCCGCAGCATTTTAGGATCCTCACAATCAACCCAGCGGGCCGCAGCATACTCAACCGGTTCATAAACCGCGTCTACCCAGTATTCATCCTTAAGCCGGGCAACAGTAACATCGAACTGGAGAATCCCGACCGCGCCAAGTATATAATCACTGCCGATCATGGGCCGAAAAACCTGAACCGCGCCCTCTTCCGCCAGTTGCACCAGACCCTTTTGCAACTGCTTAACCTTAAGGGGATTTTTGAGAATTACCCGGCGGAAATGTTCTGGGGCGAAATTAGGGATTCCGGTATATTTCAATTCCTCTTTACTGGTAAATGTATCGCCGATCTTAATGGTGCCATGATTATGCAGACCAATTATATCTCCGGCATAGGCTGTCTCTACATTGGTTCTATCCTGGGCCATAAAAATTATAGCATTTGCCAGAGTAATTTCCTTGCCTAACCTATGGTGGATAACTTTCATTCCCCGCTTAAATTTACCGGAACAAATGCGGATAAAAGCTATTCGGTCTCGATGAGCAGGATTCATGTTGGCCTGAATTTTAAAAGCGAAACCGGAAAACTGCTCTTCATAAGGAGAGACCTCGCGGCTCACTGCCCGGCGGGCAGCCGGGCCGGGGGACATTTCCACAAAACTGTCCAGCATTTCCCTGACCCCGAAATTATTAATAGCGCTGCCGAAAAATACCGGGGTCTGGCTGCCGCCGAGATAATGTTCCAGTTCAAAAGGGTTAGCCGCGCCTTCAAGCAGTTCAACATCTTCACGCAGGGTTTCGACCTGCGTTCCCAAAAGATCATCAAGCCTGGTATCAGCTAAATCGGTGATTAACAGGCCGTCCTGCCCCCTGGTATGCCGGCCCGGGGTAAACAGGTGAAGTTGATGCCGATAAAGATCAAAAACTCCTTTAAAGCTTTTACCCATGCCAATGGGCCAGGTCATGGGCGTACATTCTACCTGGAGTTTATCTTCAATTTCGGAAAGGATCTCAAGAGGATCAAGACCTTCCCGGTCAAGTTTATTAATAAAAGTCATGATGGGGGTATTACGTAACCGGCAGACCTCCATTAATTTTTCCGTCTGCGGTTCAACACCTTTAGCACTGTCAATCACCATCAGGGCACTGTCAACCGCAGTAAGAACCCGGTAGGTATCCTCGGAAAAGTCCTGATGACCTGGAGTATCCAGCAGGTTAATTTCAAAATCACGGTAATTGAATTTCATTACTGAAGTTGTAACGGAAATCCCGCGATCTTTTTCAATGGCCATCCAGTCACTGGTGGCATGTCGTTCAGCCTTGCGGGACTTTACCGCTCCCGCGAGTTTAATTGCTCCGCCATAAAGCAGAAGTTTTTCAGTCAAGGTAGTTTTGCCGGCGTCAGGATGACTGATTATGCCGAATGTCCGCCGTCTGTCTATTTCTTTCTGGTAATTTGCTGCCAATTTAAACCTCTATATTATTGGAAACTTGTAGTCCCCGACATTCGAATTTGTAGTGCAACACATGAGTAGTTACCTTTCACCGTAACTACTCACACCCTTAAAACTCATAACCGTTAAAAACACCAAACTGTAACTGCTTACAGGGTGTCGGGAATTTTCATAGGTAAGCGGAACGAAGCGTAGACTCCGATCAGTCCGGTGCCACCATAGTTATACGGTAACCGTTCACCGGGGGCTCTACTTGTTTACTTATAACTCCAGTCTGTAAGCCGGGCTGATGGCGGAAAGAAGTAAGCACCCTTAAAAACAGGGCATAAACTTCGACTCCGTTCGATGCCCTGTGAGCAGTTACCTGTAGGAGCCCAGCCCTCTGGGCGATAAAACATGGAGCAAAACTCATCACATGAATCGCCCAGAGGGCTGGGTGCCCGGAGGAAATGCCCTTGGGGTGCTCCTACAGCAGGACTCGGATTTTCCCGGGTTGTGGGCAATGACCGCCTAGGAGGTTGTCCGAGAATAGACATTTTTTCTCAAATCAGGTAAGCGCCAGACTCCGGGGCATTTTGAAAAAATAAGCACAGCCATATAGTTGATATATCGGAGTCTCGCCAGCTCGCTTTCCGGAGCATTATTTTTTCAAAATAACACAGAGTTGGGCAGGTAAGCGAGGTACGAGACTCCGCAGAAAGGGCAT
>JANTFJ010000268.1 GCA_024763495.1 Desulfobulbaceae bacterium
CCGGCTAAAGACATGCCGGAATGACGATATATCTATGCTGCAAATTGTATAATTTATAGAAATCATTAACAAAACAACAAGTCAGAAAGTTGAGTTTGTAACTATTCGGTAGGGGCGAAAAACTGCCCAAACTATCGACCTGTAACTGTTCAGATCAAGCAGGCTCAAATGGACAAAGAGGTAAGCGTAGACTCCGTGAGATGCTGGTGAATGCTTACGTTACTAACGAGTGTCTGTCCATAAATGGCCCTTTTGCCCGATCTCTGCGTTGCTACGAAAAATTAAAATGCTCACATATGACCAATATGCTGCGCTTTTAATTCTTCTATGCTCCTTGATCTCGAACAAAATGACCTATTTCTGGACAGACACTAACGAGGAAAATTGAATGATAAAACAGGCCTTAGCTAAAGTGGTTACAGGGCAGAATCTCTCGGAAGATGAGATGATTGAAGTAATGGATCAGATTATGAGCGGCAAGGCCACCGAGGCCCAGATCGGCGCTTTTATTACTGCTCTGCGGATGAAGGGAGAAACAATTGACGAGATTGCCGGAGCTGCCAGGGTCATGCGGAAAAAGGCTCTGAAAGTCGATGCCGCTGATCCGGGTGAGATCCTGGTTGATCCGGTGGGAACCGGTGGTGACGCCTCCGGCACCTTTAATGTTTCCACAACAACGGCCTTTGTGGTGGCAGGTGCCGGGATTCCGGTAGCAAAACATGGCAATCGTTCGATTTCAAGTCATTGCGGCAGCGCTGATGTCCTGGAGGCTTTGGGCGTTGATCTCGGCCTCAGTGCTGATCAGATCGGCCAATGCGTCCGCAAGGTGGGCATTGGCTTTATGTTTGCCCCCATGATGCATGGGGCCATGAAGTATGCCATTGGCCCGCGTAAAGAAATAGGAATCAGGACGGTTTTTAATATTCTCGGCCCCTTGACTAATCCGGCCGATGCCAATGTTTACCTGCTCGGTGTTTATGACCCGGCTTTAATTGAAAAAATGGCCCATGTCCTGGCCAGGTTCGAGGTTAAAAGAGCCCTGGTGGTCTGTGGTGAAGGTAATATTGATGAGATTACCATAACCGGTGAAACCCTGGTTGCTGATCTTCATAACGGCGAAGTTTCCACTTATACTGTTAAGCCTGAAGATGTTGGTCTTGAGCGGGCAACCCTGGCTGATGTCAAGGGTGGAGAAACTGCTGAAGCATCGGCGGCACAGCTCCGGGCCGTCCTCAGTGGAGAAAAAGGCGCAAAACTTGACATGGTGCTGCTTAATGCCGGGGCCGCCTTGCTGGCTGCCGGTAAGGCGGTTGATCTTAAGAGCGGAGTTGATCTGGCCCGAAAGATAATTGACTCAGGCGCGGCTTTAGAAAAATTAGATGCCCTGGTTGATTTTTGCCGGGGTTAATTCTGGCTGATAGCGTAATTAAGGCGTTTGCCCAGTGAGAAGTTACCATGATTCTTGACACAATAATTGCTGAAAAACAGCAGGAAGTAAAGAAACTGCGGGCCAGGGGGCTACATGCTCCTGATCTGCCGGTAACCCGACCGCGGGGTTTCAGGCAGGCCCTGGTTTCCTTTTCTTCACTTTCCCTTATAGCTGAGGCAAAAAAAGCCTCGCCTTCCAAGGGATTAATATGTGTTGATTTTGATCCGCTTAAAATAGCCCGGAATTATCAGCAGGCCGGTGCCCAGGCCATGTCGGTTTTAACGGACGAAAAATTTTTTCAGGGCAGCCTGGACTTTATCCCGCTGGTGCGTCAGGCAGTTGACCTGCCGATTTTGCGTAAGGATTTTATTATTGATGAGCTGCAGATTATGGAAGCTGCCATGTTCGGGGCTGACGCGGTTTTGCTCATTGCCGCTATTCTCGATTCTTTTCAGCTGCATGATTTTCGGCAGGCCGCTCAGGCTGAAGGAATGGACGTCCTGGTAGAAGTTCATAATGAAAAAGAGCTGGATATTACCCTGACTTCCGGCTGTAATCTCATTGGAATTAATAACAGGAATTTACAGGATTTTTCTGTTGATCTCAATACCACCGTCCGACTTAAGAAAGAAATTCCGGCTGAAATTCCAGTGGTAAGCGAATCGGGAATCAGGGACAGGCAGGATATTGATCGTTGTGTTGAAGCAGGCGTTACAGCTGTCCTGGTAGGAGAGACCCTGATGCGGGCTGAGGATCAGAAGTCGGCAGTAGAAAGTTTGATGGGCCGCTGAATGAAACAGAGAACCCGGATTAAAATCTGCGGTATGACGGATCCCAACGAGGCCGACCATGCCATTGCCTGCGGGGTTGATGCCCTGGGGTTTATTTTTTTTCATAAAAGTCCCCGTAACATTGATCCGGAAAGAGCCCGGCGGATTATCAGGACATTTCCGCCCTTTGTTGATGCTGTCGGGGTATTTGTCAACGAAGATGCCTCAGTAGTGAATGATATAAGTAAATACTGCGGCCTGACTATTGTTCAGCTCCATGGCGCTGAATCACCTGAATATTGCCGGGAAATGCGTTGCCGGATAATAAAAGCCTTCCAGCTTAAACCAGGATTTTCTCCTGATATTTTTTCCGCTTATAAAGACGCGGCAGCAGGTTTTTTATTTGATACTTACAGTGATAAGGTTGCCGGCGGTACTGGTCGCACCTTTGATTGGGATATCCCTGCCACCCTTAATCCACCCAGGCCGGTAATCCTGGCCGGAGGCATAACTCCGGACAACGCGGCTGAGGCCATCCGTCGAGCTGCTCCCTATGGCATTGATGCCAATTCCGGCCTGGAGATAAAGCCGGGCCGGAAAGACCTTGATAAAATTTCCCGCTTTACCGCCAATGTCAGACAGGAAGATAATCGTCTTTTGTAACTATTCAGCAAAGGACAGCCTCCTGAAAGTTTTCCTACAGGGTCGTTTTTATCCTGTTCATGGCCTCTTCAACATTTTCCAGACTGTTAAAGGCGGAAAGCCTGATATAGCCCTGGCCGCATTTCCCGAAACCGGAACCCGGCGTACACACCACTCCTGCCTGTTTCAGCAGCATGTCAAAAAAATCCCATGAATCCCGGCCCTGGCCGTCAATCCAGATATATGGCGCATTGTCTCCTCCGCCTGAGGAAAAACCAAGAGCGGTTATCTCTTTTTTGATTATAGCGGCATTTTTAAGGTAATAATCTGTAAGTTCTTTAGTCTGGGTCTTGCCTTCTTCACTGTAGACAGCGGCTGCGGCACGTTGGATCGGGTATGATACTCCGTTGAATTTTGTGCAGTGCCGCCGGTTCCACAGGGCATGGAGGTAATGAATTTTTCCCTTGGAATCAAAGCCCCGGCACTCTTTGGGCACTACGGTAAAGGCACAGCGGGTGCCGGTAAAACCGGCATTTTTTGAGAAACTGCGAAATTCTATGGCCACTTCGCGGGCTCCAGGGATTTCATAGATGGATTTCGGCAGGGTTTTGTCGCGGATAAATGCCTCGTACGCGGCGTCAAACAAGATAAGCGCCTTACTCTCAACAGCATAATCCACCCATTTTTTAAGGCCTTCCCTGGAAATTGTCGAGCCGGTAGGATTATTGGGAAAACAGAGATAAATGAGATCAACATCTTTATTGGGCAGATCAGGAATAAAATTATTTTCTTTTATAGATTCCAGGTAATAGATGCCCTGATAACGGCCATCAACATAATCACCAGTACGTCCGGCCATAACATTGGTGTCAAGATAGACCGGGTAAACCGGGTCGGGAATCGCCACCTTGATATCAGTGGTAAAGAGTTCCTGGATATTGCCGGTGTCGCATTTTGCCCCGTCACTGATAAAGATTTCATCCGCGGAAACCTCAATGCCCCGGGCGCGAAAGTCATTGTCAGCTATGGCCTGCCGGAGAAATTCATAGCCCTGTTCCGGGCCATAGCCTTTGAATGTGGCGTCTCCAGCCATTTCATCAACCGCCTTGTGCAGTGCCGCTATACAGGCAGGGGGCAGAGGTCTTGTTACATCGCCAATGCCAAGTTTGATTATGTTTTTCTGTGGGTTGTTTTCCTGGAATGCCGCTACTCGTCCGGCAATATTTGAAAATAGATATGAGTCCTGGAGTTTTAAGAAATTTTCATTAATGGTGATCATCCGTACCCTCATTATTTTTTGATTATTGATGAATAAAAATAAGAGATTAATTGTATTATTACAGAAAAAAGCAGTCTGTACATCCCTTCCGTTGACTTCAATTGTAAAAATAGATATAACTTATTTGAGTAAGTTTTGTCGTTAATTATCTATTCATTCCATTTAAAATTCCAGTTCTTAGGGCTCGTTCATAAATAAATTCACATTTTGAGGTGGTAAATATGATACAGGTTGAGGCGATCATGGGCAGGCAAAACCGCAGGCGTAGCAGGG
>JANTFJ010000269.1 GCA_024763495.1 Desulfobulbaceae bacterium
GCCGCCATGTGCCCGTTTCAACGCTCGCGATAATACATCAGGTATATCGCGGCGTTTAAACGGGTGCAGGGTGGTGTTCATGGAGCGCTTACGTCTTGAGTAACTGCTCACAGGGCACCGAACGGAGTCGGAGTTTATGCCCTGTTTTTAAGGGTGCTTACCTTTTCCCGCGATCAGCCTGTCTTTCATAGCACCAGTATGCTGCGTCAGTCTGATCGCAAAAATCTTCGGCACCCTGTAAACAGTTACAGATCAGCTGGTTAGCGAATATCAGGTGCCTGCCCCCGTGAGTAGTTACCGCCTTGAAAATATTAAAAAATAACGTCAGCGCTCCATTTTTTCAGTATCCCCTTTGAGGGGTATAAACAACACAAAAATTAATTCCAAGGCACTAAAAAAGAGAGATTATGATGCAGGAAAATAAGTCTACCCGGCAGCTTTGTACAAATTGTCTTCTTCCCTCTACATTTCCCGGAGTTTCTTTTGACGACAATGGCGTCTGTAATCATTGTCGGCGTTATCGGGGAAAACAGGCTGTTGATAAACAAAAGAAAAAGTATGAAGACAAATTTTTAAAACTTATTGAGGAAAAACGGAAAGTAAGCGACTATGATGTAATTGTCGCTTACAGTGGTGGAAAAGACAGTACTTATACTCTTGATTTACTTGTAAATCGTTATAAACTCAGAGTATTGGCAGCTACCCTGGATAATTCGTTTGTTTCGCCCAGGGCCTTACAGAATATTGGCATCGTTTGTGGAAATCTTGGGGTTGATAACCTGCTGGTAAGACCGGATTATCATATGTTGCGGAAAATTTTCAGCACAGCGGCCCGTCAGGAATTGTTTTCCGCCAAAACATTAGAAAGAGCAAGCTCTATCTGTACAAGCTGTATAACCTTTGTTAAAGGCATGGTTTTACGCACAGCACTTGAGAAGAATATTCCGTTTGTCGGCTGGGGGTGGTCTCCCGGCCAGGCTCCGGTACAGGCATCAGTGATGAAAACAAATGCCGCGTTGATGAAGAATACCCAGCAGGCTACTTTCAAGCCGCTTTTTGCAATAGCCGGAGAGGCAATATTGCCGTATTTTGTCACTGAAGAGCAATTTTCCCATCCTGAGAAGTTTCCCTGGAATGTGCATCCGCTGGCTTTCCTCGATTATGATGAGGAGGATATTATCCGGAGAATTACCGGGCTGGGCTGGGAAAAACCGGATGATACTGATCCCAATTCTTCAAATTGTATTTTAAACGCCTATGCCAACCATGTTCATCGGGCAAAATACGGCTTTCATCCCTACGTCTGGGAGATTGCCAACATGGTGCGTGAGGGCGTAATGACCAGGCAGGAAGGCCTCGAGAAAATTGAGCCTGAAGAAGATGTGAATATGGTAAATTTTTCAAGGGAAGAATTGCGGGCCTTTAACAGCTAAGCGCTCCATTCTTTCCGCGGACAGGTAAGCGAGCCCGCGAGACTTCGAATCTGCTATTCTGTGAGCAGTTACATCTGAGGAAGACATGAAAATTAATAAAATACTCATCACCGGAGCGGCCGGGTTTATAGGTTTTTTCCTGGCCAGGAGGCTGCTGTCTGCTGGTCTTGAAGTTGTCGGCCTGGATAATCTCAATGATTATTATGACCCTGCCCTGAAAAAAGGCCGGCTTGAGCAGCTGGCTCCTCTGCCGGGATTTACCTTTGTCCGGCAGGATCTGGCTGAGCGACCGGCAGTGGAACAGCTTTTTGCCGAACATAAATTTGACGCGGTGGTAAATTTAGCCGCCCAGGCCGGAGTGCGCTACTCCCTTGAGAATCCACATGCCTATGTTGACAGTAACCTGGTCGGTTTTGTTAATGTTCTCGAAGGGTGCCGTCATAATGGGGTGAAGCATCTGGTTTTTGCCTCCTCGAGTTCAGTTTACGGCGGTAATACAAAAATGCCTTTTTCCGTCCACGATAATGTGGATCATCCGGTATCACTGTACGCGGCCACTAAAAAATCAAACGAGCTTATGGCCCATGCTTACAGTCATCTCTATGGTATCCCTGTAACCGGATTGCGGTTTTTTACAGTTTACGGGCCCTGGGGAAGGCCTGATATGGCATATTTTCTCTTTACAAAGGCCATATTGGCCGGGGAGGAGATTAATGTTTTCAATCATGGCAGGATGAAAAGGGATTTTACCTTTATTGATGATATTATCGAGGGCGTTGTCCGGGTAATAAATAATGTTCCCCTGCCAAACCCTGAATGGGATAGAGAAAACCCGGACCCGGCCACCAGTTATTGTCCATATCATATCTATAATATCGGCAATAATCAGCAGGAAACCCTGATGCATTTTATTGAGGTACTGGAAGATTGTCTGGGCAGAAAAGCAAAAAAGAATTTTATGGAAATGCAGAATGGTGATGTCCCGGCAACCTATGCCAATGTTGATGACCTGGTAAAAGATGTTGGTTTTAAGCCTTCTACTTCCATTGCAGACGGGTTGGCTGAATTTGTGCGCTGGTATCGGGAGTTTTATGGTTAGGGAGATTTCCGGGTAGCGTACTGGGCAATGCCCGCATTAGTCGAAACTTCGCGGACAGGGGACTGTTCGCCTGCCGCGATCAACAAAAAAGGATTGTAACTATTCAGCTGCACTTCATCCGGAGTCGAAGTTTATGCCCTGTTTTTAAGGGTGCTTACCTGCACGCGATAAGTCTGTCTTACATTGCATTAAGTATGCGAAGTTTATGCCCGTAGTATGGGTGCCAGCCTTATCACGTACAGCTAAAGCACACGGAGTCTCACTTCGTTGGCTTACCTCTGAACAGTTACAGGTCGGTAGTTTGGGCAGTTTTTCGCCCCTACCTGAATAGTTACAAAGGATATTAATGAAATGAATATAACTATGATCGGCACCGGTTATGTGGGTCTGGTAACAGGAGCGTGCCTGGCCGAGTTTGGCCACCGGATAACCTGCATGGACAAGGATGAGAGCAAAATCGAGCGGTTACGTAATAATGAAATACCGATTTATGAACCTGGACTTGATGCTCTCGTGGCCAAAAATGTCAGGGACGGCAGGTTGTTGTTTTCAACAGATCTGGCGGAGAGTACAGCAAAGGCAAAGGCCGTGTTTATCGCGGTGGGAACACCTTCATCCCGGCGGGGCGACGGATATGCTGATTTGAGTTATATTTACGCGGCTGCCAGGGATTTGGCCCCCTGTCTCAAGGATTACACCGTGGTGGTTGATAAGAGTACGGTTCCGGTTGGCACGGCTCGACAGGTTGCCAGGGTAATTGGTGAGGAAAATCCGCAGGCAAAATTTGATGTGGTTTCGAATCCGGAATTTCTCCGCGAAGGGGCGGCGATCAGCGATTTTATGCGGCCCGACCGGGTTGTTCTCGGGGTTGATTCCCCTGCCGCGGCCGCGGTGATGAAGGAGGTGTATAATCCTCTGTATCTTATCTCCACCCCGTTTGTTATAACCGGATTGGAAACAGCGGAGCTGATAAAGTACGCGGCCAATGCTTTTCTTGCCATGAAAATTTCATATATAAATGAAATTGCCAATGTCTGTGAAGAGGTTGGCGCTGATGTAATAGATCTGGCGCGAGGGATTGGGCTTGACGGTCGGATTGGCGGTAAGTTTCTCCATGCC
This sequence comes from Desulfobulbaceae bacterium, assembly GCA_024763495.1. Classification (GTDB taxonomy): domain Bacteria; phylum Desulfobacterota; class Desulfobulbia; order Desulfobulbales; family SURF-16; genus JANTFJ01. The sequence continues at coordinate 3,652 of JANTFJ010000269.1, forward strand.
GGACCTGGTTATGGCGGATCGTGTTTTCCCAAAGATACCCTGGCATTGTTGCGGATAGCCCAGGAAAACGGGGTGGCGATTCGTTCTGTTGAGGCGGCTGTTGAGGTAAATATTGCCCAGAAAGCGCGAATGGTAAAAAAGATTAGAGACGCGCTGGGAGGCATGGAGGCAGGTAAGACAGTCGGCGCTCTCGGTCTTACCTTTAAGCCCGAGACCGATGATTTACGCGATTCTCCGGCCTTGACTATTTTGCCGCTGCTCCATGAAAAAGGCGCTCAAATTAGGGCTCATGATCCCCAGGGAATGACAGAGACCGCCCAGCAGTTTCCTGATTTTACCTATGTTGATAATGCCTACGAGGCTGCTGATAACGCTGATGTGCTGGTTCTGTTTACTGAATGGAATCAATATCGGGCCCTAGATTTACAGGAGTTGAAGTCACGGATGAAATCTCCTGTCCTGGTTGATTTACGCAATGTCTATAATCCCCAGCAGATGAAAGAGGCCGGCTTTGTCTATGTCGGGGTTGGCAGGGGGGTGAGGCCTTAACACAGGCCCTGATACGCTGCGCCCTTTAACCGGTTATAATTACGCTGGTCAGCGAAGTTGCTTACCATGTGAGTAGTTACTAAGGGCTCGTTCATAAATAAATTCACATTTTGAGGTGGTAAATATGATACAGGTTGAGGCGATCATGGGCAGGCAAAACCGCAGGCGTAGCAGGG
>JANTFJ010000270.1 GCA_024763495.1 Desulfobulbaceae bacterium
CGCCATGTGCCCGTTTCAACGCTCGCGATAATACATCAGGTATATCGCGGCGTTTAAACGGGTGCAGGGTGGTGTTCATGGAGCGCTTACAAAAATTTTATCCTCGGAATATCAACCAGATGCCTGCGGTAAAATTTTCCGTATGCCTTGACCTCGAACGAAAATCCTATTAAATCAACAGATTCATAAGATATAGCAGGAAACCCAATGAGCAGCCATAATTTAAAATACGACTTTAATGCCATTGAAAAAAAATGGCAGCAGAGATGGCAGGATGATAAAATTTTTCAGGTAGAGGTTGACCGGAAGCAGCCGAAATTTTATCTCCTGGAGATGTTTCCCTATCCTTCGGGCCGCATTCACATGGGCCATGTCCGCAATTACAGCATCGGAGATGTGATAGCACGCCACAAAAGGATGAAAGGTTTTAACGTCATGCATCCTATTGGCTGGGACGCTTTCGGTCTGCCGGCGGAAAACGCCGCTATCAAAAATAACTCTCATCCTGCCCGCTGGACTTATGAAAATATAGACTACATGAAAAGTCAGTTGCGCAAGATGGGCTTCAGTTATGACTGGAAGCGGGAAATGGCTACCTGCGATCCCGAATATTATCGCTGGGAGCAGCTTTTCTTCGTCCAGCTCTATAAAAAGGGGCTGGTGTACCAGAAGGTGACCACGGTTAACTGGTGTGAGTCATGTGGAACAGTGCTGGCGAACGAGCAGGTAATTGATGGCTGTTGCTGGCGTTGTGACCAGCAGATCATTCCCAGAGAGATGAATGGCTGGTTTTTTAAAATAACTGATTATGCTGAAGAATTGCTGAACCAGTGCGATAGTCTTGTCGGCTGGCCGGATAAAGTTTTGACCATGCAGCGGAACTGGATCGGCAAGAGCGTGGGAGCTGAAGTCGATTTTCCCATCAAGGGGGGAGATGAGACATTAAAGATTTTTACTACCAGGCCGGATACGATTTTCGGCGCCACTTTCATGTCAATTGCTCCGGAGCATCCCCAGGTTTTGAAGCTTGCCGGGGTAAGTGGACGGGAAAAAGAGGTGTCTGAGTTTGTTGAACGTACCCGCCTGGCCCGGCAGCAGCAGAATTCTGAAGATGAACCGGAAAAGGAAGGAGTTTTTACAGGTGGTTATGCCATTAACCCCTATACCGGTGATGAATTACCCATTTACGCCGCCAATTTTGTTTTGATGGAATATGGTACCGGCGCTGTTATGGCGGTTCCTGCTCATGACCAGAGAGATTTTGAATTTGCCCGGAAATATAATATTCCTGTTAAGGTAGTAATCCAGCCCAAGGGTGAAGAGTTAGATTCAGCCGGGATGACAGAGGCCCACGAAGGGCCGGGAATCCTGGTGAATTCCGCTGATTTTAATGGAATGAACTCCCAGGAAGCTAAAAAGGCAATAACCGAGCATGGTAATGCCGGAGGGTTTGCCCAGTCACGGACAACCTATCGCCTGCGGGACTGGGGCATTTCCCGCCAGCGTTACTGGGGGGCGCCTATTCCCATGATTCATTGCCCTGAATGCGGTGTCCAGCCAGTCAACGAAGAAGATTTGCCGGTGCGGCTGCCTACGGATGTATCTTTTGCGGAATCAGGGAAATCTCCCCTGTGCGACCTGGAAAGTTTTTATAAAACCACCTGCCCGAAATGCGGCGGTGAAGCTCATCGGGAAACAGATACCATGGACACGTTTGTCGAGTCTTCCTGGTATTATGCCCGGTACTGCTGTCCCGGAGACACCAGGGAGGCTCTACAAAAAGAAGCAGTAGACTACTGGCTCCCGGTAGATCAATACATTGGTGGGGTTGAACATGCTATTCTCCACCTGCTTTATGCCCGTTTCTTTGCCAAAATTCTTCGCGATCTGGGTTATCTCACGATTGATGAACCTTTTACCAACCTGTTGACCCAGGGCATGGTCATCAAGGATGGCACTAAGATGTCAAAATCCAAGGGTAATGTTGTGGATCCTGACGATCTTGTCCGGCAATATGGGGCAGATACGGTGCGGCTCTTCAGTTTGTTCGCCGCTCCGCCGGAACGAGATCTGGAATGGAGTGACAAGGGCGTTGAGGGGGCGCATCGTTTTCTAAACCGAATTTACCGTTTTGTTATGGAGAACAGGGAAATACTGCTGGAAACCAGAGGGAAAGCTGCCGGTTCTCTTGCCGGTGCGGATCGAGACCTTCATCGTAAAACCCACCAGAGCATCCGCAAGGTAAGTCGCGATTTTGAATCATTACATTTTAATACGGCAATAAGCGCGATAATGGAATTAATGAATTCTTTGTCGGCTGCCGCTGGAGAAAGCAGCAAAACAAATATTGCCTCAACTGTTATGAAAGAAGCGGTGGAAGCCATAATTCAGCTTTTGTCGCCTATGGCGCCTCATTTCTGTGAAGAACTCTGGGAAATAATCGGCCACAAGTCTCAACTTTCCCGAAGTCAATGGCCTGTTTTTGACCAGGAGGCTGCCAGGGAAGATGAAATTACTCTGGTGGTGCAGGTTAACGGCAAATTACGCAGCCGAATGACCGTAGCCTTGGGAGAGAATGAAGAAACACTTAAAAAAATGGCTCTTGCTGATCAGAATGTTGGAAAATTTATTGCTGATAAGGACATCCGCAAGATAATAGTGGTAAAAAATAAACTTATCAATATTGTGGTGTAAAAATTACCGGAGTTTCAAAATGAAAATCTTTAATTTACTCCTTGTTCTGCTGATGGCCTGGGGGCTCTCTGGTTGTGGATACAGTAATCCTTATAACAGCGATATGCCGGGTGTTGCGGATGATCAGCACCGTGAAGCTGTCCCGATTTTTGTCAGTATGTGGAAAAATAATACCAGTGAACTGGGGTTCCAGTCCATAATTTATCAGGAGCTGATTAAATGGTTGAAAAAATCTAAAATGATAAAGCTGGTACAAAATCGGCAGGAGGCCAGATATATCCTGAACGGTGCCGTCAGGTCAATCAGGTATGAAGGCCTCTCTTATGATGCCGATGATAATGCTGTTGAAATACGGGCGGTTACCAGGTTAAGTTATGAACTGCGGGACAGGGAGACAGACGAAATTGTCTGGCAGCAGGCAAACCTGGTTCGCCGGGATAATTTTACTGTTGGTAATGATTCGGTAATTACCAGTGATAACAAAAGAACGGCACTGATGGCAATTTCCAGCGACATCGCCCAGGTAATTTATACCAAGATTTATTTTACCATCAGCCGGCTGGATCAGTCTTGAAAGAGACGTCCCATGCTACCCAGGACAGAACCTTCTCCCTGGCTGTTGGTGCCCGTTTGCGGCGAAGCCTGGATAATTTTCGCGGACAGGCGTGAAAATGGCAGGGACTGCAGCCAGACATGGCCAGGGCCATGTAACACTGCAAAGAAAAATCCTTCACCGCCGAAAATAGAAGATTTGATTCCGCCCACCATTTCAATATCATAATTAACCGACCGGGTAAGAGCCACCAGGCAGCCGGTATCTACCCGCAGGGTTTCGCCTGCCGCCAGTTCCTTTTCGACAATTGTTCCGCCGGCATGAATAAAAATTTTGCCGTCCCCTTCAAGTTTCTGCATGATAAAGCCTTCACCGCCGAACAGGGCCGCACCGATCTTGCGCTGAAAATGCACCCCGATTGCCACCCCCTTGGCTGCGCAGAGAAAAGCGTCTTTCTGGCAGATTATCATGTTGTCATAATTTCGCAGATCAAGCGGGATAATTTTGCCGGGATATGGAGCTGCAAAAGCCACCCTGCTTTTGCCTGGCCTGTGGCTGGTAAAAACCGTGCAAAACAGGCTCTCCCCGGTAATAAGCCGTTTACCGGCTCCTACCAGTTTATCCATAAAACCTCCGGAATCCGCCGCGCTGCCGTCTCCGAAAATTGTTTCCATTTCAATGCCGTCATCCATGTACATCATGGCCCCGGCCTCGGCGACCGCGCTTTCTTCAGGATCAAGCTCAATTTCGACAAACTGCATTTCATGGCCGAAAATTTCATAGTCAATCTCATGGGCTGTCATGCCATTTGCCACTGGCGGCGGGGCCATTGCCGGTTTGTTTTTCACGAATTCAGGAATTTGGCCAAGGGGAAGCCAGTCAGCCATTCCCTCCTGCCAGACCATGGTTTGCCGGTTGTATAAACCCGCTGCCATATCTTTTACTATTTGAGCCTGTGGATAAGGCCCGGTTGACTTGCCGTTTGCCGCAACATACCATGAACTCATATTTTACTCCTTAGGGCTCACTCAAAAATAACTTCGCATTCTAAGGCGCAATCTGAACATTTAGAAAAGCGATCTGCAATTATGCAATCCTCAACGTAGCCCTGCT
>JANTFJ010000271.1 GCA_024763495.1 Desulfobulbaceae bacterium
TCGGGAAGAAAAAGAACTCAGTGCCGAATTGAAAAAGATTCCCCATTCTGAACATGACGATATTTTTAAAAACCCGGAAGCGGCACGAATTGCTTATACATTTGAATCCTTTTTTGCGGATTGCCATGTAAAGAAACTGTTTAACCTTACTGATCAAAAAATAATAGAGACGCTCAGCAATCTTTACTTCCATAAATTCAAGGGGAAAAAGATTGATCCTGATGAATTCTCTTCTTTAATTATGAAAATGTATGACAGTTTAGCGGAGAATATGGCGTCAGAGACTTTGCTGCGTACAGTCATCTTAAGAATTATCATTTCGGTGCGCAATATGACAGGTGGTCTATTCGGTTCTTATGGCTATTTGAATTATCTCAAGAACAACGTGCATCCTGATGAAATGGGTGAGAATGATGGCGGATATATAATAGAAACAAAGAATGGGAAGAAAAAATTTATTAAATATGGTGAAAAATAGTAAATATGTGTTGAGGGTTAGCTCAAAAATAAATTAGCAGAATCAGCACTCGGATTTTGGTTTGATTTATACAATCCGACCAAACGGGGCATTTATTAAACAAAATAGCAATATTGTATCGACAGGTCAATTTTTCTTGACAAGGTATCAATTGATACTATACTATTATGAACAGACCATCGCACAAAGAATTGACTCGCAAGTTGTATGCGGCCAGCCAGGCAGTCAGAAAGGGCCGGGTTGCACTGCTTAATCAATTGTCGCTGGCAGCTGATGCCATAGAACTTGGTTACAGTATAGAGATAGAACTGGAAGCAGTTCTTATTGAAATGCTTGATGAAACTAATCCGGTCCATTACACCGGGTCGAGGCCTCCGCAGAAATCATATGAACAGGATATCCGAGACCTGGAACTTTTCGCGTTTACCGTGGAAAGCAGCCGGTTTAACTGCCGGGTCTATTTCAAGTTTGCCTTAGCGGAAAAGATGTTTTGGCTGGTGTCGCTGCATCCGGACCGGCCGATAAAGGAGGACCCATGAAAACTTTGTCTTGCCCCAGGGGGCACGGGCCTATGGAACTGAAGACCGTTAAAAAAGAGATGGTCTTTAAAGGGGTTGATATAGTCGTTGAGGCTGATGTTTATCTGTGCCCTGAATGTGGTTTGGAAGCCGGTACGCCCCAATCGGCAGGTGCTTTGCAGCTGGCTATCGCTGACGCTTATCGTGCCAAGCAAGGTTTTTTAACCAGTAATGAGATTAAAGAGTTCAGAAAATCACGTCATTTGACTCAGCACCAACTTGCTGAGATTATGAATATTGGTATTGCAAGCCTTAAACGCTGGGAAACCGGTACGGTTCAGAGCGCATCCATGGATAATGCCCTGCGTCTGCATCTTCAGGGGATGCCTCAGACAAATAATTTTTCCGGGAATCGTGAAATTTCCCTGCCACGCATCAAATTGGTGGCCAGACATCTGGAGTCATTATCAGGAAGGAAATTGTTAAAGAAAGGTGATAAATTTTTATTTCTGGCCAAATATCTCTGGTACGCGGATTTTGTCTGTTTCCGGCAATTGGGCCTCGGTTTGACCGGGGCGTCATATGCTGCCATTACCTATGGTCCTCAGCTCAATAACTACAGGGACTTGATTGACCTTATAAAGGAAGCAGATGAAAACAAGGCAGAACCATTGTCAGGTGAAGAGTTGCGAATTTTAAAGCAGGTTGTTGAGCGTTTTCCTGAAGAGCAGATAGTTTATGAAGCTGCCCACCGTGAAAAAATATGGCGGGAGACCGAAACGGGAGCTTTAATATCATACACCCGTGCCGATGAGCTGACCGAAATTTGAATAGTAAGAGGAATAAAACGATGAAGATTGAATATTTGCGTTTGAAAAACTTTAAGGCTTTTCGAAATGCTGAAATGGAAGATATCCCTCGTTTCTGCGTTGTTGTCGGGGCAAATGGTTCGGGGAAATCGAGCTTATTTAATGTCTTTGGATTTCTGCAAGAGGCTTTGGTCAGTAATGTCAATGCTGCACTGGTTAAAATTGGCGGCAGCCGGGGGATTAAAGAGGTACGCAGTCGTAACACCACGGGAAATATCGAGATTGAACTTAAGTTCAGGGCAACCAAGGAATCCCCTCTGGTTACCTATTTTCTGGCTATAGGTGAAACTGATGGCCGTCCGGTAATTGAACGGGAAATTTTAAAATATCGGCGTGGCAGCAGCGGTCAGCCATGGCATTTCCTCGATTTTTCTCGTGGTAAAGGGTTTGCCGTTACTAATGAGTTGGCTGAAGTGAGTGACGTTAAGGATCTCAAACGTGAGGAACAAACTCTTAAATCACCAGATATTTTGGCCATTAAAGGTTTGGCCCAATTTGAACGGTTTCCGGCGGTGGTGGCACTGGGTAATATTATTGAAAACTGGCATATTTCCGATTTTCATATTAATCGAGCCCGGCCTGAGCAGGAAGCCGGGTACGCGGAACATCTTTCATCTGAAGGAGAAAACTTAGCCTTGGTTACTGAATTCCTTTATAACCGTCACAAAAATAAATTTGATGAGATTTGTGAAAAACTGGCGATGCGGATTCCCGGCATAGAGAGAGTGCAAGCCAAAACCACAGAAGAGGGTAGAGTTTTGTTGCGTTTTCACGATGGTGCTTTTGAAGATCCGTTTTTGGCGCGCTATGTATCTGACGGAACTATAAAAATGTTTGCTTATCTGGTGTTGCTTTATGACCCGGAACCGCATCCTCTCCTTTGCGTAGAAGAACCGGAAAACCAGCTATATCCAAAATTGTTATGGGAACTTGCCGAGGAATTTCGCGCTTATGCACATCGTGGTGGTCAGGTTTTTGTTTCTACTCACTCGCCGGATTTTTTAAACGCCACGAAGCTTGATGAGGTCTTCTGGTTAGTGAAAAAGGATGGTTTTAGCCAAATTGTTCGGGCTCGGGATGATGAACAGGTTGCAGCCTATATGGCGGAAGGGGATCAGATGGGCTATTTATGGGAACAGGGGTTTTTTGAAGGGGTTGAACCACAATGAGAACCCTGGTTTTCTGCCTTGAAGAACCTTCAGCTAAGGCAATGTTGGAGGGAGTATTACCAAGAATGCTTCCTGATGATATTTGTTTTAAATTCATCGTCTTTCAGGGAAAACAAGATCTGGAAAAACAATTAGTGAAGCGTTTACGTGGTTGGCGAACTCCTGATACGAGATTTATAGTGATGCGGGATCAGGATGCGGCGGACTGTTATGATGTGAAAGAGAAACTTGTGCAATTGTGTGAACAGGCTGGCCGGTCGAATGCCCTTGTGCGGGTCGCCTGTCGAGAATTGGAGAGTTTCTATCTCGGTGATCTTTTGGCAGTTGAAAAAGGTTTGAATATAGCCGGTTTAACCCGTAAACAAGCCTCCAAAAAATTTCGTGATCCGGATCAAATTGCCAATCCGGTTCAGGAAATTGGTCGATTGACCGGTGAAACGTATCAAAAAATTTCTGGTTCCCGGGCAATCGGGCCATATCTCAGTTTGGCGGAAAGTCGCTCAAACAGCTTTTTGGCTTTGGTCAGTGGAGTCAAGCGATTAGTGGCAGGCTAGTGCTAAGGGTTTGTTCAATCTCAGGGAGATAGGGGATGTTATGTCGCGACCTTCATTATTTCAGCCGTATCCCCCGATAATCACATTTTTAGCGGTAAAAACGTGCAGTTTACCACTTTTTTCAATCGAAAACCGTTCCTGTGGGCAAGGTCAATTTCCTTGATCTTTTCCCCATGACTTTTTATGAGTTTCTTGAAGGTGTCTGCAAGGCAGAGGTGGATTTCCTTCTTGAAACAGAAGAAGAAATACTTTCCCTGAAGGAGGACTATTATGGCTGATTTTTTGTTTGTGTTAAGTCACGATGACAATGAAAAGGCGACCAGGTGTTTTCAATTCGCCAAAATTGCTCATGCGAAGGGACATGACGTCACTATTTTTATGATAGACGCCGGGGTACTGTGGGCAAATAAAGAAAGAGATTTCACCCGGAAAACGGGAACAGGCGATTGTGCCAATGATTATTTTCCCTACCTGGTGGAAAATGAGGTTCCCATTGGCGTCTGAATCCCCTGTGCAAAAAATCGTCAGGTTGACGAGTTAAAATTCTGTCCAAACATGATTTTGGATGGTGCCCCGCATTTGATAGATATGGCTGCAGAAGCCAAAGTTTTTAATTTCTAAAAATTCACCATGGAATGAATAAGGAAAAAATATGCTTTTACCAGAAATTGAACAGGAACTGAATGAAAAGGTGAGAGCCTGCCTGCTCAAATCCAGAAACTGCGC
>JANTFJ010000272.1 GCA_024763495.1 Desulfobulbaceae bacterium
CTATAGTGAACACGCCGAAACGAACAAATCTGGGGCACTATCCGAACATTTAAAGGGGTAGAGAAGGGTAGCTTTTACCCAACCCGAATATTTACCATTAGGCGCTTACCCCATGAGTAGTTACCATTCATGTTATTTATACTCCTCAAGAAGGTGCTGAAAAAGAGTGGCGGAAAATTAAGAAATTTGTTTAAAATAAATCAGTTACATTTACTGTTAAAGGACTTATACCCGTCCGGCAGGCGAAGACTCCGAGCGAGTACTAAACAAGTCCAGCACCTTAACTTCTTTCGAATTCTGCACTTTTCTCCAGTTTATCCAGGCTGGGAGGCTGTCCAGGAATAGCCCTTTTTCTCAAATCAGGTAAAGCACCCTTAAAGACAGGGCATAAACCCAGACTCCGGGGCACTTAAAAAGCACAGCCATCTAGTTGATATTGCGAGCATTATTTCTTTAAGATAACACAGAGTCAGGGAAAAAGGGCATTCTCGAACAACCTCCTGGAATAAAAAATCTTATGAAAAAACCTGTTTACTCTCCATCAAATCCCGAAATTGGGGAAATATGTTTCGGCTTGAACCGGGAAACCGATGAAAATTCTCTTCGGCTGTTTTTACAGCAATTTGTTAATGATGAACTGCTGGCTGTCCTGATCCCGAGAATGAAGGATGAGGATATAACCGAGACGCTGAATTTTATTACCAGGCTGATGCATAAATATCTACAGGAAAAAGAATATCACCAGCTTTTCCTAAATGAATAATACAGGAATTATTAACAATGGAAAAGAAAAATTTAGTCAGGAACGAATCTAAATGGTTAATTATAAAATAATAAAAGACCTGCGAACGTTTTTAGATATTTTAAAAAAAAACGATGATCTACTGGAAATATCCGCCCAGGTCGATCCCTGCCTGGAGATTGCTGAAATTCATCGCCGGGTTATTGCCCGTTCCGGCCCGGCACTTCTTTTCACTAATGTCAAAGGAAGCCGTTTTCCGGTAGTAACAAATCTTTTCGGTACAGCCAAAAGACTCGAAATGGCCTTCGGCCCCCGTCCTCTGCAATTTGTCGCCGACATTGTCCGAGCCGCGGAAACCATTCTGCCACCAACCTTTGACAAACTCTGGTCAATGCGCGGTCTGCTGCCTCAGGCCCTTAAAATAGGGACAAAGCGAATTAAGAAAGCCCCTGTGCTGGATGAGTGCATGCGCCCTGCCCGTTTGACTGAACTCCCCCTGCTCACTTCATGGCACAGTGATGCCGGAGCCTTTGTCACCCTGCCGCTGGTGTATACCGAACATCCGGCAGGCAAAGGGCATAATCTCGGTATGTACCGCATCCAGCGTTATGATGACACCACTACCGGCATTCACTGGCAGATTCACAAAGGCGGCGGATATCATTATCATGAAGCTGAACTACGTAATGAAAATCTGCCAATGACCCTGTTCATCGGAGGACCGCCGGCCCTGATGATTGCGGCTATCGCTCCCTTGCCGGAAGACCTGCCGGAGCTTATGCTGGCCTCTCTTCTCCTGGGGCAAAAACTGGAGATGGCCGATGATCCCCTGGGAGGTCATCGCCTGGTAGCCTCAGCAGAATTCGCAGTCAAGGGGGTAGTTCCGCCCCATGTCCGCCGGGCTGAGGGGCCTTTTGGCGATCATTACGGTTATAATTCCCTTACCCATGATTATCCTGTTTTCCAGGTCAGTCATCTTTATCACCGGCACGATGCCATTTATCCGGCCACGGTTGTCGGTCGTCCCCGCCAGGAAGATTATTTTATTGGTGACTTTCTCCAGGATCTGCTTTCTCCCCTCTTTCCCCTGGTAATGCATGGAGTGCGACAGTTAAAGACCTTTGGTGAAGCCGGATTTCACTGCCTGGCAGCAGCCAGAGTTGCTGACCGTTATCCGCGGGAAGCCTTTGCCGCCGGACTGCGAATTTTAGGAGAAGGCCAGTTATCTCTTACTAAATTTTTAATCTTAACTGATGGTGATATTGACATTACTGATTTTAAAACATTGTGGGTTCATGTGCTGGAACGGGTTAACTGGCAGACTGATCTTTTTATCTTTGCCAATGTCTCCCAGGATACCCTGGATTATACCGGCCCATCGGTCAATAACGGCTCCAAGGCCATGCTTATGGGGCTGGGCAAAGAAGTTAAGAACCAATTATCAGGATCATTTAACGGGGTATTGCCTGCCGGCTGCGACAGGCCCGCAGTTTATCTGCCCGGTACCCTGGTTGTGCAGGGGACAGCCTACACAGAGGACAAAGAACTGCCGGCAAAACTGGCAGCATCTCCGGATCTGGCGGCCTGGCCGGTGATTATCCTGGTTGACGACACGGCGGGAGCTACCGTAAATATCCAGGAATTTATCTGGACATTTTTTACCCGTTTTGAGCCTGCCGCGGATATATATACATCCCAGACCTCCCTGCACCGTTTTCATGTGGGGCTGACAATTCCCATTGTTTTTGACTGCCGGATGAAACCCTGGTACCCGGGAGTGCTTGAAGTCGACCCGGCTACCAGAAAACTGGTTGACGGTAAAATTAAAGATATCCTGCCGGCAAAATTAAGGACTCAATAAAGTACACCCGGACGACGACACCCCCATAACTGTAAGGGATTCAGGGAGCGTAGACAATTACCTTAAAGTTTTTCCTGTTATTGCCCGACAAGTTTTATTGAGATGGAATAAAATTTGAGGATATTCCCATGAAAATAAGTAAAATTAATCCATTATTAAGCGGCCACAAAACGGACAGGACAAAATCAAGTTCAACTGACTTTAAAAACCTGTTTGAGTCACAGCTTAATTCTGTTTCCGCCTCTATCAAGGCTGCTCCCGGAGACCAGGTACAATCTGTTTCATCCCCTGATCCGCTTATCCGTCTTGAAGGCCTTGCCCTGACCGAAAAAACAATAAACATCCTTGATTCTTTTGGTGCAGCCTTAAATAATCCAGCGCTCAGCAACGATGATCTTAAGCCTTTTATCTCTACCATGGAAGAGAACACCTCGGCTATTGCTGATCTTCGCCAACAGCTCAAGCCTGAAGATCCGCTGGCTGTGCTGCTTGACAATGTAGCCGCTGTTACCAGCCTGGAAACCGCGAAATATAATCGTGGTGATTACGCAATCTAATTCAGCCCGGATGGTAACTGCTCACAGGGCATCGAATCTTCGAAGTCTCGCCGGCTCGCTTACCTCCGCCATCAGCCCGGCTTACATATGACTTATACGCGGCACCGGACTGATGATGAAAATCTCCGGCACCCTGTAACCAGTTACAATTCAGTGTTTTTCACAGTTATAAGTTTTAAGGTGTGAGTAGTTACCCCGATGAAAATAAGGCTACAGAAAATCCTTGCTCAGGCAGGAGTATGTTCCCGTCGCAAGGCTGGACAGTATATCAGTGAAGGCCGGGTAATCGTTGACGGCAAAACCATCACCGAAAAAGGGCTTAAATTCGACCCGGCTCACAATAAGATCTTATTTAATTCTAAACCATTATCCCCACCTGAAAAAAAGATTTATATTCTCCTCAACAAACCTAAGGGTTATGTTACAACTCTTAATGATCCCCAGAACCGTCCAATAGTCACCTCACTCCTGACTGACATTTCCTATCGAATCTATCCTGTTGGACGCCTGGATTTCGACACTGAAGGTGCCCTGCTGTTAACTAATGATGGGGCCTTGACTCAAAGTATTCTCCATCCCAGCAAGGAAGTAAACAAGACTTATCGTGCCGTTGTTTCTGGTAATCCCGGCAAATCCCGGCTTAAACTGCTGGAAACGGGAATTGAGCTGGAAGGCAGAAAAACAGCACCGGCAAAACTTAGAATAATATCTGCTGCCGGCAAAACCACAACAGTTGAAATAACAATCCACGAAGGCCGCAAACGACAGGTTCGCAAAATGTTCTCGGCAATCGGCCACAGGGTTCTTTCCTTAAAAAGAATTGCCTATGGAAAATTAAAATTAGGCTCTCTTCCCCCTGGCAAATATCGCTTTTTGACCAAGAAAGATATAAAATTAATTTTTTAAGAAAAAATACTCTTTACATTCCAAGACTTACTGTTATAAAATGTTTCTAAGCGTTCACCAGCACCTCACGGAGTCGGAGTTTATGCCCTGTTTTCAAGGGTGCTTACCTCTTTGTCCATTCGGAGTCTCTTTCCTCGCTTACCTGGGACTGCTTACATAGCAACAGTATGCGGCGCAGGCCCAACTGAACAAATCTAAGGCACTGGAGAACGCTTACAGACTCGAGTTATAAGTAACCCCGGTGAACG
>JANTFJ010000273.1 GCA_024763495.1 Desulfobulbaceae bacterium
TGCCGCCATGTGCCCGTTTCAACGCTCGCGATAATACATCAGGTATATCGCGGCGTTTAAACGGGTGCAGGGTGGTGTTCATGGAGCGCTTACATAATGACCGCCGCCTCTTTTTAACTACCCTTGAAGAGGTATTAAGCAGATACAATTGGCTCTGTCATGCCTGGGAGGCTGTCCGAGAATAGACATTTTTTCTCAAATCAGGTAAGCGCCAGACTCCGAGGCATTTTAAAAAATAAGCACAGCCATATAGTTGATATTGCAAGCATTATTTTTTTCAAAATAACACAGAGTTGGGCAGGTAAGCGAGGTACGAGACTCCGCAGAAAGGGCATTCTCGGACAGCTTCCTAGTGCTTATTTAAGCAGGCTCAAATGGGCAAAGATGAGGTGCTGGTAAACGCTTACGAAATTCATTACACTACTGTCAGCAAAATAATAAAGAAAGTATCCATTAAAAAATGGCATTTCAAGACCTGACCCCATTTTTTACATCAGGTATATCGCGGCGTTTAAACGGGTGCAGGGTGGTGTTCATGGAGCGCTTACGTTTTTTTGGTCAGCTAAATGAGACACTCCACACTGAACAGGCCTGTTTTGCCATCCAGTTTTGTCGTGAACGAATAGTATCAGGTGTCCATTCATTGAAATGTTTGCTGATTCCCAAGGTGGTTACGAATTCGCTTTGCGAATATATTATTCTTTTTTCCAGGTAGGATTTATTCCCTGCATTACGGTTATCGCCTGCGGCAAGCAGAGTCATGTTACCCAGGAGGTATACACAGCGGGAATGGAGCTGGTCATCAAAAATATCCCAGCCATCATCTGGATGTTCAGGTAATATATGCTCAAGACTATACGTCGCACTTTCAAAGTCAAAGGTTCTGCTGGAACAATGGCGCTCAATGGCAAAAAGAATATAGCGGACAACTTTTTTATTTCGACTGTTGGTCGTCCGCAGTTCCTTTTCACTGAAAACTGTCCGGAATATTCGATCTTCTGGATATACCGGCTGTAAAGCCGTAATAATGTCTCTTGCCGAGTCAAGGGTTCCGGAAGATATCTTTTGAGCAATGGCATTGTATACTTTTTCCTGTTCATTGCTCGGATGGTTACAGACAACATTATAACGAAAAGATATAACAGCTATTGTTCTGAGAATTTTTGTAAACCCTTCACGGTTATCTTCTCCCAGGCGATTATAAGCGGCAAGCAACAGGGCAAGAGGCTGTCTGACATTAAACATCTGCAATTGCCCCAGGTAATTACGTTCCTTCTTACTCCAGGAGCTTTCCTGGGGATTTCGCAGCGCCGCATAGATGCGGGCATGGGTATCAAGTTCCCTAATCAATGAAAAGGCATCACCTTTTTTAACTATAGCCCTGCGGATAGTTTTAAACAGGTGTGATTTGCGCACCAGTTTATGCCGGCTGTTCCAGAATATTCTTAAGAATTCCGGAAAACTTTCACTGCCCAGCAGCCCGACAATACCTTCCCAGCGCTCTTCAAGATTCTGCAACTCGGTTCCATGTGCCCCCTCCTTGCTCACCACGGAAAAGAGATAGTTTTTCAGAAGATCTGTGGCAGAGAGTCGGACTCCCCTGGCATTCAATGTTTCAAAAACAGTAAAGGCGTTCAGCTCGTCAGTGACAGTGATGACGGTGAAAAAAATCAGGTCAACAATGGAGTCAATAAATCTGACTATCTCCTCGCCTTTTGTCCCGATATCTGCTTTGAGACGATCCCTGAACCAGTTGAAGGCCTTGCGCAGAAGATGCTCGGATCTGTTTAGACCACGCTGCGGCAGTCGTTCAAGAGGGACGAGGTAGTCCTGATAAAAACGGTCATTATGCCGGTTGAGGCTGAGTTTTGCCTGGGGGATAAGGGTGACAGGATCCAGATAACCTATATAGCTGGAACGTAACTGTTCAGCCCGTTTCCGGTCATCCTGGTTTTCCTCATCAGCCTGTTCCAGCAAAAGGGCAATGGCGGCAAGGATCAATATACTGAGGGTGGTGATACGCTGCTGGCCATCAATAATATCAAACCGTTTACTGTCCAATGATTGCAGAACAAGGTATCCCATATAATGTGAGGATTCAGCACCTGCACTTACGAGAGCGGTGATATCCTGCCAGAGATCATCCCATTCATCTTTTGACCATGAGTAATCACGTTGAAAAGGGGGAACTCTGTAGAGTAGACCATTCCCCATGAGCTGTCGAAAGGTGTTATTGGTGGTGTTAAAATTCATTCCAGCCATGTTTTTTTCTCCTGTTAAACAGCATACACTTTCATCGCTTCATCGCCAAGATAGTTGATGACTTTGACAGCAATGCGGCCCGATTTTGGTTTATTGAAGGGACGGGAGGTATTGCTGTGGATGTATAGCCCAGCCTCTTTGTTAATTTCCGCATCGTTTGACCTCTCTGTATTCATCCCAATTTCCGAGCTGCCAGGCATCCGCAACATCCCGCCACTCGCTCCACAGGAACTGGTTAGTAAATTTATGTTTTGTCGCGGCTCGTCCTGCTTGTTTAACAAGTTCCTGCATTCCTTGTTTTGATATCAAGTTGAGCGGCCCACAGTTTTTCCCAGATAATTAAAAATGAAAATGCGGCGCAGCTGCACCTCTATTTTCATCAATTGGATTCAATAAATCGTTTAATCCCGGCAATCAGGGTACAAAAACTCAGGGATTTATTTCCGGTCAGCTTGAGATTCGATCCAATGGCTCTTGATCCGGCAACTTTCTGATATCTGTTTTTCGTCAACCTGCCGATCTCCTGCACAGGATTTGCCAGTTGATCCGGATTACGAAATTTTTTTGATGCCTGTTTTTGAGCCAGCCCGGTTAGATCCAAGCCTCTTTCAATCGCTGCCAGATCGCCAAGATAAAAACTTTCCAACTCTCGGCAGGCAACCCGAACCAGGGTATCCGCTTTTCCCGCAGTCCGGCATAATTCCACAAGTTTTCCCTTTACATCCCGACAGTCCGCAGCATCCTGATCACGCATAATCACAAACTTTGTATTCGGGGTCAGCCAGCCCCGCAAGCGCATGACCAGTTTTTTTTCAAGATCCTGTTTGCCTTGAAAAACCATGTATCTTGGAACAATATCACTGGGCAGAATCCTGGGAAGAACACCTTTCAGCATCTCCCTGGCAGAGGGTTCCTCCAAACAGAAGACAATGGTTTTCATTGGGGATCAGCTCCCTCAAAAAAACCATGCTCCCACAAATAGCCCATTTGATCGCCATCGTCCATGTATGCCTTGACCTGTGGATTTTCCTCTGCTCTGAAAATTTGCGTAAAACCATCCTTTTTAACAAGCCAGAAAACTTCCTCCAGCATAGTGGCGTTGAGAAAATCAGGCGAGTGAGTAGAGACAAAAACCTGGCCGCCCCGATTGGCATAGTCCCGGAATTCTTCAGCAAGTTCCCATAACAGGTTCGGATAAAGCTGATTTTCCGGTTCTTCCACACACAACAATGGATGTGGATCAGGGTCATAAAGGAGAACCAGATAAGCAAACATTTTAATGGTTCCGTCAGAAACATATTTATCGATAAATGGATCTTTAAAAGCACCATCTTGAAAACCAAGCAATAATCTTCCATCAGGACTGGAGATCGGTTCAATCGCTGTAATACCAGGGACACGGTTTTTCATCGTCTGGATAATTTTTTCAAAAATTTTACTCTCATTTTCAAACAGGTTACTGGCAACAAGTTGGAGATTATCACCGCTGATTGAAAGATGGTCATCATACCCGGCAGCATCTTTACTCCCACGAGCCATGTTTATATGAAAATCAGACAAATACCATTGGTCGATTAACCTACGGAAAGCACTTGCTGCCTTAAAACGCTTAAACTGCCCCAGACCTTTTATTGCAAGGACATTGTCCGAATCCAATCGCTGATTTTCACGATCCAGTTCCTCATCTGTTTTATTGAAATCCTCCTCATTGGTGATGGCGTATCCCTCACCAAAACTAAAATCCAGGAAATGATAAGGTGATCCATAAGACCCCCTTTTGTATCGAAGTATTTCTCTTTTGATAACAGGATGTTGATCTTTAAGGCCAATTCGCAAGTGATAAGTAACCAATCGCTCAACATCAGTTATAAGCATTCGAAATTGGAGTTCTATTATAATATCCTCTGCATCATGCCCTCGAGAAACAACCTCCTTGAATCCTCCCCGGCTCTGAAAAGCTCGTATTATATTGTAAGTCAGGCAATCTTTCAGAAACCCGAAAACATCGAACAATGTTGATTTCCCGGAACCGTTGGCACCTACAACAATA
>JANTFJ010000274.1 GCA_024763495.1 Desulfobulbaceae bacterium
TGTATTATCGCGAGCGTTGAAACGGGCACATGGCGGCATCCCTGAAATGCTTACAGGCCGTGCCTTCTCAAAAGTCAAGGTGTGGTTTATTGATCGCAAGACAATAAACCATTAACTGAGAAAGTGGTCAAGAGCGGAAATTAAATTTTCTTTACCGTTACCGGTTCGAGCTGAAAAAAGTACGCGATTCGCCGCTGAAACTCCTAATCCGGCATCAAGCAAAGCCGCGTTTTTACCCTGCTGATTTTTTTTAACCTTATCCAGTTTGGTATATACCAGTAAAAACGGTACGCCTGAGCCGCGCAACCAGGTGACAAGCTCCAGATCCTGGGCCTTGACCCCATGACGAAGATCAACAATTACCACCACGCAACGTAATGTTTCCCGGTTAATCAAATAGGAGGATATTAACCCCTGCCAGTCATTTTTCATTTTTCTTGGAACTTTGGCATAGCCATAGCCCGGCAGATCAACAAGATAAAGCCCGTCTTCCACTAAAAAAAAATTCAAGCTCTGGGTCTTGCCTGGACGCCCACTGACTTTAACCAGGTTGCGTCTATTTATCAACTTGTTGATTAAACTTGATTTTCCAACATTTGAACGTCCGGCAAAGGCAATTTCCGGGAATTCCGGTATTGGTAACTTGCTGGTTTTAAAAACACTTTTAACAAAGCTGACCTGAAGAGAATCCCATGATAAAATCATTGGTCAGATTACCTTGTTTAAAGCATATTCGATTATACCTTCGGCACCGGACTCCAGGAGCTGGGGGATTAAATCCCGCACCACATGGCCGGAGATTACGGTTTCCACGGAATACCATTTTTTCTGGTAAAGATGGGCAACAGTTGGAGCATTTAAACTGGGCAGAAGTTTTATAACCTCGCCAAGCCGCTCTTCCGGGACATTCATTTTAACTCCAACCACCTTGTCGGCTCGCAGGGCACCCTGCATTAACCTGGCAATATTTTTAATCTTCCGCTGTTTCCATGGATCTGCCCAGGATTTTTTGTTGGCAACAAATTGAGTATTAGAAGTCATCAATTCGTGGATAATCCGCAAGCCATGAGCCCGGATAGTTGATTCGGTTTCCGTGACTTCGACAATGGCGTCAGCCAGTTTAGAAACAACCTTGGCCTCTGTCGCCCCCCAGGAAAATTCAATATTTACATTAATATTTTTCTCGGCAAAGAAGCGCCTGCTGTAATTCACCAGCTCTGTGGCAATTTTTTTGCCTTCAAGATCAGCAATTGTCTTGATGTCGGAATCACCGGGAACCGCGATAACCCAGCGGGTAGGTTTACGGCTTACCTTGGAATAGATCATGTCTTCGACCACGACAATATCCGATTCATTTTCGAGTATCCAGTCCTTTCCGGTAATTCCGGCATCAAGTATGCCGTCTTCAATATAACGGGACATCTCCTGGGGACGACAGATTGAACAGGACAATTCATGATCATCAACTTCCGGAAAATAATTACGGGATGTGAGCTTAAAATGCCATCCGGAGCGGGCAAAAAGGTCAATTGTCGCCTTTTCCAGACTGCCTTTGGGGATACCCAGTTTTAACAGATTCATTTTTTATATACCTCTTTGGGGTCAAATACCGGCTCAGCAATTACCTGCAAATCATCATCTTTCACCCGACGGAAGAAACAACTGCGAAATCCCTTATGGCAGGCCGCGCCTCCCAGTTGTTCAACCTTGAAGACCACGGTGTCCTCGTCACAGTCCACCAGAATTTCCTTGACCAGCTGGACATGATTGGACGATTCGCCTTTGAGCCATAATTTCCGTCGTGATCTGCTCCAGTAGTGAACTTTACCGGTTTCCAGTGTTTTCCGCCAAGACTCCTGATTAATATAGGCCATCATCAGAATTTCATTGGTTTTATAATCCTGGGCTATGGCCGGCAGCAGGCCGCCGCCTTTGTCAAATTCAAGGTTGATCGTCATGTTGTTTTTCCTTTGTCTGCCGGTCACTTCTTGTCTTCTCCTTTGCCATGAAATTAATAAGACAGGAAGTCCTGAATTTACAATATTCATCCGGGTGCAGGCAGACCGCATCTTCGGAATCCATAGTCTGTTTATATTTTTCGCACCTTAATTCCACGTTTTTACCTTTTCAGTGCCTTATTCTAAAGTCCTGTGTAACTACTCAGTGAACAAGCGCTCCATGAACACCACCCCGCGCGCATGGCGGCGTCCCTGAGTCCCTTACAATTATAAAAAAACCGATTTTCCATCATTTTTTTCGAACAGCAGCAGGTCCGTTATTCCCGGATAAGTTTTCGAGACTTGAAAGTAGCGCATCTTGCTATTTTGTCAAGAAAGTAGACAAATTAGTTGTAAATATTCGGGTAGCACTTCACGTAGTCGAAGTTTCTGCCCTGTTTTTCAGAGTGATTATCTCCTCTCGGCCCCAGCCCTCTGAATGGCCAAAAACAAACTTTTTGTACCATTCTATATCACTCCGTATTTATTTATTTTTTTGTAACTATTCAGCTGTGCTTTAGCTGTGCGTGATAAGGCTGGCGCAGCATACTAATGCTATATAAGACGGGTGCAATACAAAAAAATGAGAAATCAGAAACTTTCCTTTCCCGCAGATCACTGTGGGGCCAGACATAAATGTCATGGAACTCGCTCCGCTCACACCATGACCTACATAGGAGCCATGCCCTCGCAGGTTATTGCGCAAAGCGTTATCTGACAGGTAACTAATACGGGCATTGCCCACAACCCGAAAAAATCCCTGTCCCCCTGTAGGAGCACCCCAAGGGCATTTCCTCCGGGCACCCAGCCCTCTGGGCGATAAAACATGGAGCAAAGCTCATAGCATAAATCGCCCAGAGGGCTGGGCTCCTACAGGAGCTTTATTGTTTTTATGCGATTAATTAACTGATTTATTATAAAATTACTGCCTGAATTTCTTGTTTTTTTATTGCAGGGGTTCAGGAATAAGGCACTAATTAACTTCTCACTTTTTTGTATTGCACCCATGTAAGACAGACTTATCGCGTGCAGATGAAGTGCAGCTGAATAGTTACCCCATTTTAAAAGATGAGAGGCAACCAGATTTTCAAAGCGTGCCCCCATGTCCGGCACCAGTGAGTGATAAGAAATTGCTTTTTCAGCAATTGGCCCGGAGGACGAAATTGGGATTACCCACCCCCCTTTCAACCTCTAAATATAGAATTAGCCGTTCAAATAATTAGTGTCAATATAAAACCTGGATAATGAAGTGAAGGCGGCGGATAAATTAGTCGGAACAGTTGAAATTTCGACAACATTCACGGTAAAAAGGACGTACCTATCCTTATGCCGACTATTGAAATTTTCGGGGTCTCGGCCTATTGGCCTTAACGCACCGTGATAAATGGTTCCTCATAACCGGGCCAGCCATCATCAAAGGGTTCACCTGTGGTTGTTACTTCGGGTGAAGGATCCCAAGGAGGATTGGGAGGCGGGCGAGTCTTCTCTTCCCAGAGGCCCAAATGCTCAAGAATTTTCCGAATCACCTCTTGCTGGGATTTACTGATGAAGCTGATAATCTTCATCTCGGCATGGCACTTCGGACACTCCAGGGGATCAACCTCCCAGATTTTTTTGATGCAGTCCCGCCAGGTTTTCGATGGAATCCGGTGGGGTTTGTATGATGAAACGTCAATCACCTCAACTTCTTCAGGTGTTGCCGTGTAATCAAGATCATCTTCCTGCTTATCCTTTTTTCGACGATCACCCCTGGCTCTGTTCGAATAGAAACCGTAGTACCTGGTCAAGTTTCTAATTTTTAATTTCTTGCCATAAATAACACGAAAATTGGTCCTAAGGCACTAATTTGTAACTTTTTACAGGGTGCCGTAGATTTTCGTGATCAGACTGGCCCAGCATATCTGCCACATTGGTGGCTTTTACATACCTGGCCGGGTTCCTGGTAACAGCCAGAGCGGCAAAATGCTTTTCACCACATTTTATTTTGGCGCCCTCTTTATGGCGCAGGTCATCCCACCACTTACTGCCCTTTGTCTCCACCACAAAATAGAGTTTTTCTTCACCGTTGTTTTCCACCAGCACCGCCCAGTCAGGGTTATAGGTACCGAGCGGGGTCGGGACAGTGAACCAGCCGGGAAGTTTGGCATAGACCTCTACCGCCTCATTGTTTTCCAGGTCCTGAGCAAATTTACGTTCCACCCCGGCGGAGTCATAGACAACCCGCTGATAAACGGATCTCTTGGTCTCCATAGTGTTCTTCAAATACCCGGTCAATTCCTCCTGTTTGAATAATT
>JANTFJ010000275.1 GCA_024763495.1 Desulfobulbaceae bacterium
TTTGTGTGAAGCAAGACCATAATGGAACTTCTGCTCACCAGCCGTAACTAGTTGATATATTGGATATAAATATTTGTGGGTAATAGGCAGTCCTAGCCTGAAAACAGGGCCGCAACCAGGTGGGTGGAGGGAGAAAAACAATGACCTTTAACGAGGCAGTTAAATTTCATGGCCATGCCTGTCCGGGACTGGCCTTTGGCTTTCGGGTTTCTCAAGTTGCTTTGGCGGAAATTCCCCGTTCTCAGGATGAAGAACTAGTCGCCATTGTTGAAAATAATTCCTGCGCCGTGGATGCAATTCAGGCTATCACCGGCTGCACCTTTGGCAAGGGTAATCTTATTTTTCATGATTACGGCAAGCAGGTTTATACCTTTATTCAACGGCAGAGCGGAGACGCTGTGCGCATTGCCGTCATCTGGCCCGGCCTGCCTGAAGATAAAAGATCTAAAAAAATATGGGAAAAATTTTCTCAGGGCGATCGCTCCAATGAAGTAATGAAAACAGTTAAAGCCCGTAAAGCCGCCAGGATGAAGGCCATTCTGGCGGCAGATACGGATGAGCTTTTTAATGTCACCCATTTGCGGCTTACCGTGCCGGAGCGGGCCAGAATTTTTCCCTCTCTCCGCTGTTCTGTCTGTAATGAAAAAGTTATGGAGCCCAGGGCAAAAATAATAGATAATCGCATTTTCTGTATTCCCTGCGCCCAGGAAAATCAGTTATGAAGCTTACGCTTTTGCTCATATTGGCCCTTGTTTTTGTCCCCCGGGCAGCAATTTGCCGCAGTGTTGAAGGAGGACTGCGACAATGGCTTCGGAGCCCGTACCTATATGAACGGCTGCCGTTACAGTGGTAAATGGCGCAACGGCAAACCGGATGGTCAGGGCGGAAAAAACTATCACAACGGCGATATTTACCAGGGGCAGTGGCAGGCGGGAAGACGACATGACCGGGACAAAGCCACTGAGGTTGACGGACGGATTTTTCAGGAAATCTGGCGTCATGGCGTGCTGACATCACGGGTTCCGCTTCCTGTTGGGAGAAAAACAGTAGTTATGGCTGCTGAAAAAGTGAGGTAGAAAATATACCGATTTATCTGGGCTGGGGCACAAAAAAGGGGATCAATTAACGTCATTGATCCCCCGTTATTTTCATGGGGTGAGCGATGGGATTTGAACCCACGGCCTCCTGGGCCACAACCAGGTGCTCTAACCAGCTGAGCTACGCTCACCATGCGGGATGTTGATATAATAAATTGTCTAGCTGTTGGCAAGGTTTAAATTAAATTACCATCAGAAACAACGGCTGATTTAATCCTGACCTCATAACTCCCGATTGCAGTACTGACAAATTTTAGCCTGTTTTTTTATAATTTCAGCGCAATATGGACATTCTTTTTTAAAATTGGCCTTTAACAGGGCATCCAGAGCAAGGTTAACCTTATTTTCAAAATCAGGAAGACGAAACTCATGATTCCTGAGCGGGTCAATACAGGCAAGGTCATTAAGCTCCAGCATAAGGTCGACAGCCCTTTCTCTTCCGGCCTGGCCGGCAGCCTCATCGGTAAGAAGATAGAGAACCGGTTCAAGGTTTTTATCCTCAACACAACTGTCCAGTAATTTTAAGGCCTCTTTTTCCTGCTGAAACCGTTTATTCTGACTCCGAAGAGCTTCAGGGTCTACAATGCTCCCGCGAAAGGCACTACGACCGGCAACCATCATATTATCACCCTTTTTTGCTCCAGGCAGCAGCACATAACGATAAGAACCGACATGGCAGTAAGTCTCCTCGATATGTTTCCAGCCATTCTTAAAAAGGGAACATTCATCATTCAAACAGACAAAGAAAATTTCCGTACCCCAGCCCAGGCCATCGCCAACATGAAATTCCGGCGCATGACAACACGACAGACGTTCATTGCAGTGGGGACAGTAGTGTTTTTCTTCAGCGTATTTTATACATTGATCACTTGAAATCATGTTTTTACTTCTCCGGAATCGGTGCCTTACAGCTTACTCGCACTACTCTATTCAGCACCCCTTGCGGGGTGAAAAAACAAGAAAATCTGTCGGCAATTTAATTAGTGTACTTTATCGAGCGCTATCATTTTTTGTAACCGTTCACCGGGGGGCTACTTGTACTTATAACTCCAGTGCCTTAGATTCGTTCATCCGGGCCTGCACCGCACTCTGTAACCAGTTACAAATATGTGGTTTGCACTCATCAGGCGCTTACCCCATGAGTAGTTACCTTAAGCCCTAAGCAGGCCCAGATGGACAAAGAGGTAAGCACCCTTAAAAACAGGGCATAAACTCCGACTCCGTTCGGTGCTGGTGAACGCTTACCATTTTTTTAATACTCGCTTGGTCGATACTCTTTTCCGTACCCCCTTGACAGAATAAAGTTCTCGCAGAGACCCAACGCCATGGCTGAACAGTTATTTTGTTTATTGTGTAGCTGGGGCAGGTATAATTGTTCCAGATGTCTCACCCTGAGACAGCATGGGAGGAATACGTCATGATGATTGTCGGCCTCCATTTAAATAAGAAAATATCATCCATAGACAAAAAAAAATCAGTATGTATAATGGTAAATTTTTAGATGATTTTTGCATGAACAACAAAGTAATGCATAACAGGAAACAGGTCAATGTTATAAGAAAAGTTTTCACGTTCTACAGCGGTCTGAATTGACAATTAGATTGACTTTTTTTTAGATGAATATTAAATGTTAATATTTTATATGATAAAAAACATTTTTGATTGTCAGCAGTTACTGCAACGAAAAACAGCATAATCACTAACAAGGTAACTTATTAAAATTATGGACAAATCAACTAGTTCAAGATATGCCGAATCAGGCGTTGATATCGATAAAGCCAATGATTTTGTCAGCAACATCCAGCCATTGGTGGCGGCAACATTTAAAAGAGGTGTCTTGACCGATATCGGTGGTTTCGGCGGACTTTTTGCCCTGGGCAGTGACCGTTTTAAGGATCCGGTTCTGGTTTCTTCGACAGATGGCGTCGGCACGAAATTGCAGATTGCCAAAAAATGTAACAAACACGATACAATAGGAATTGACCTGGTGGCAATGTGCGTAAATGACATTATTGTTTCCGGTGCCAGGCCTCTATTTTTTCTTGATTATTTTTCTATGAGTAAACTTGACCTTGAGATCGCTACTGATGTTGTCAAGGGGATTGCCGGGGGATGTAAAATTTCTGACTGTTCATTAATCGGGGGTGAAACAGCTGAAATGCCGGGGCTGTATCAACCAGGCGATTATGATCTGGCAGGTTTCGTAGTTGGAATTGCCGAGCGAGAAAAAATTATTGACGGTTCTGAAATAAAAGTTGGTGACAAACTTGTCGCCCTGGCTTCCAGTGGTTTACACAGTAATGGTTTTTCTCTGGTTAGAAAGATATGCTTTGAGGAAATGGGACTGGATGTTGATAATTACATTGATGAGCTTGGCTGTACTTTAGGCGAAGAACTCCTTAAACCAACTTTGATATACACCCAGCCTTTGTTGAACTTGATTAAAAATTTCAACGTCCGGGGGGTAGTACATATAACCGGCGGCGGTTTTATTGATAATATTCCCCGCATTCTGCCTAATGGCTGCAAAGCCCTGGTTAATACTGACAGTTGGCCTATTCCGGCTGTTTTCGAATTCCTCAGGGTTAACGGAAAAATTTCCATGGCCGAGATGTGGCGAACTTTTAATTGCGGTATTGGTATGATTGCGGTTATTGACGCAAAACAGGTTGAAGAAGTTGTCCAGCAGCTTGAAGCATTAGGTGAAACTCCCTATGTTATTGGTGACATTGCCGCAAGAAATACGGACGAATCATCGATTGAGATGGTGTCATAATTTTGAATACTGTTTTCCGGATGGTCAATAATAGCCGAATGGGAAAATTTTTCCGCCCGGCGTTTTAGTTTTTCTACGAAAATCTTCGCTTCCCTGTGAGAAGTTACATCTCATTGTTTTTGCACATTTATGGACTTTACCGTCTGAGTAGTTACATAAAATTTTCTATTTTCAGATGATTTTTTTATTGTCTGGCATAAAATTAGCTTAATAACCAGATTAACAGGTTGTTAAGCTTTTTTTATTTATGTTTCAAGCACTTTTATCCGTTAAAGATAATAATGATTAGTTAATGTCTGTCCAGAAATAGGTCATTTTCTGTAACTGCTCACAGGGCACCGCATATTTCCGCGATCAGTCCGGCTTACGTATGACTAATACGCTGCGCCGACCTGATCACGAAAATCTACGGCACC
>JANTFJ010000276.1 GCA_024763495.1 Desulfobulbaceae bacterium
CCGCCATGTGCCCGTTTCAACGCTCGCGATAATACATCAGGTATATCGCGGCGTTTAAACGGGTGCAGGGTGGTGTTCATGGAGCGCTTACGTAATTAACGGGAGCAGGTTGGAGTTATAAGTAAACAAGCAGCCCCCGGTGAACGGTTACGTGTTCATGGAGCGCTTACCTGAATAGTTACAATGGCACAATGTCGGCCTGCCCCTGCTGGACGTAAGCTTTATCACATTATTGTCTCAGGTTGTACATTTTTTTTACAAAAATGTCTATTCCCGGACATCCTCCCAGAGCCTCTTTTGCAATAAGTTCTCGAACAAATATTGTTTAAGAATCCAGATACAGCCGAATATTCTCAGCAATCGTCTCAAAAATCATCCTGAAAGTTTCCTCATCCCTTTCCAGTGTAGTTATGCGAAATCCCTGAAGATCAGTGGCAAAGGAAGAAAGCGGCACCACGCATATTCCGGTTGAGGCCAGCAGGTAATAAACAAAACGTTTATCCAGGGAAACACCGGGGACGCTGACCAGTTTTTCAACCTGGTGAGCTACCTCTTCTTTAGCAATAGGCAGGGTCTGCTGGTGAGTAAGCGTACCATTGTCAAAAACCACACTCATGTAAAAAGCGCCGTTTGTCCGGTTAACTAAAATGCCCTCCACCTCTTTCAAACAGTCATAGGCAATATTTGAATAAAGTTCATAGCGGGCAATTCGCTGGGCCAGGTAATTTTTATACTCAGGATGGCTCACCACAATGGGATACGCCTTTTGCGGCAGGGTGGTTGAACAGACCTCAACCATCTTGGCATTTAATACCGAGTTTATATATTTTTCAAACATGGGATCGCTGTGGCCGTTATAGACCTCTATCCAGCCGCAGCGGGAACCGGGCCAGGGCATTTCCTTGGAAATGCCGCGCATGATAATAGCCGGAACCCTGCCGATAATATCGGATAACGGCACGGTTGTCTTGCCGTTATAGAGTATATGGTGATAAACCTCGTCACAGATGACAAAAAGATCATATTTGCGGGCCAGATCAACCATGCCCCGGAGGATTGATTCCGGATATACCGCGCCGGTGGGATTATCAGGGTTAATTATCAGGATTCCAACTACTGCCGGGTTATACTTGATCCGTTTTTCCAGATCATCAAGATCCGGATACCAGTTATTGTGGGGGTCAAGTCGATATGTTACCGGTCGATCACCGGCATGAGCGGCCTCGGCAGAGGAATGAGTAGTATAGCTTGGGGTCGGCACAACTACCCTGGCGGTTCGTTTTAACATGCCGAATACCTTGGTAATGGCATCACCAAGGCCGTTAAAAAAGATGATATCCTCGGCCGTAATCTGTACTCCGCCCCGGCTGTTGTTATGATCGGCAATAAACTCGCGGGTTTCCAGCATTCCTCTTGTGGGGCAATAGCCATAAGAGGAGTTCTCCATGGCCAGTTCCGCGACAATTTCTTTCATCCACATGGGAATTTCCTCACCCTTGGCCACCGGGTCGCCGATGTTTTCCCAATGGAGTTCAACTCCCATCTTTTTCAACTGCATTCCAACATTAACTATATTACGGATTTCGTAAGTCAGTTCTCCGGCACCAACATGAAGGATATCTGAACGCATTGTTTATACTCCCGAGCCTTTTTGGGTAAAAATAAGGACTCCATGAACACTACCCTGCATGCGCTTCAACCCTGTGATATACCGATGTATTATCGCAGGGCGTGGAGCACTGGGAGGCTGTTCGGGAATGCCCTTTTTCCCCAACTCTGTGTTATTTTGAGAAAAAATGTCTATTCTCGGACAACCTCCCAGCATGGCGGTATCCCTGAATCCCTTACAGTTATGAGCCCGTTGTTCAGTCCGATCTCTGCGTTATACAAGAAAAATTTATCCTCGGAATATCAATCATATACCTGCGGTAAAATTTTTCGTATGCCATGACCTTGAACGAAAATCCTATCAAATCAACAGACTCAGTTATGGGGTTGTCACCGCCTGAATGTACTTTATTGAGCGGTGGCGGGTAAAATTTATGAAAAAACAGGAAAAAATCACAAAATGAACACCATCCTGATGATTTCAAAAAATATTAATATTTATCACTATTGAAAAAAATAGTCAACATTCTTTAGAATTAACTTCATTATGCCGATAGGAATATTATATAATAAAAAAAAGTAACTATTCAGGTAGGGCGAAAAACTACTACAACCACTGCCTTATAACTGTTCAGAGGTAAGCGAACGAAGTGAGACTCCATGTGCTTCTGTGCCAGCTAAGGCCGGCACCCATACTACGGGCATAAACTTCGACTCCGGATGAAGGGCAGCTGAATAGTTACAAAAAAAGAGCTACAGCTATTTAATCAGGGAGGATGACTCATGGGCAGAATCTGGAGATTTGAAATAGCAGGCAACATGGTAAAAAACGGTTTGCGCCAGCGGCGAAAACTCTCGGCCAATGGTTGTAATGAGCCTTTCCTGGATCGTTACTGGTGTCCGAAAAAGCAATGGTTTCAAAAAAACACCTGTCCATTTATCAACCGGCGGGAATGTGAAAATTATGAAGTTATGTGCGGCTGTCTTTAATGCCCGTCCCTTATGATTAACTTTCGTGTTATTTATACGCCCTCAAGGGGGTACTGATCCTCTATCCAGCCCTTTTGCTGACAGGCGGCAACCACCAGGTTTTTCAGACCGGCAATAAATTCCGGCATGACGTTCAGCGACTCCGTTCGCCTTAATTCCAGTCCCAGCCCCCCAGCCAGTTCGCCGTATTGAATATCAATTTCATAGAGCGTTTCCACATGGTCGGAGACAAAACTTATCGGCACCATGAGTACCTTTTTGCAACCATCAGCAGCCAGGGAGCGCAGCATATCAGGAGTTGAGGGGGCAAGCCATTCAACCGGGCCGCTCCTGCTCTGGAAACAGAGCTTGCCTTTTAATCCGGTCAGTTCTTCAATTCCCTTAATTGTTTTAGCCAATTCGTCAAGATAAGGATCACCCTCTTTAATAAAATTCACCGGCAGACTGTGAGCGCTGTAAACCAGCTGCGCCTCATTATCCATAGCCGCCATGCCTTCAGTAATTGTCCGAGCCAGAGAATTGACATATTCCGGCTGGTCCGGCCAGGAAGCAATTTCCAGCAGCTCCATATCGGCAAAGGACGCAGCCATAACCCGGCGCAGATCATCTAAAGAAGAGCCGGTAGTGGCTTTTGAATAATGAGGATAGAGGGTAAGGGCGACGAGCCGTTTTATGCCCTGTGCTGCAAGTTTTGCCAAAGTTTCCCCCGCGGATGGCTGCCAGTAGCGCATGGCCATATCCACCTGGAAATTGCCGTAATCCGCTAAAGAATCAGCCAGGGCCCGGCCCTGTTCTCCGGTAATCCGCTTTAAGGGGGAACCGCCGCCGATCAGGGCATAGGACCTGGCGCTTTTCGGAGCCCGGCGATGAGCAATAAACCAGGCAAGGGGCTTTTGCATGAATTTCGGCCCAAGCCGGATAATCTGCCGGTCGGAAAAAAGATTATAGAGAAAGGGCTCGACATCCGCTGATTTTTCCGGGCCGCCCAGGTTAAGCAGCACAATGCCGATTTTCTCAGTCATCAAGTCCTCCGTCACTTTCCAGCAAAACCGCCACATCTGCCGGGTCAAAATCGAGCCGGGCGAATATTTCCTGTTCCAGGGCCCGGCATTTAACAAAATTTACCATGATAGCCTGGTGCCGGGCCGGATTATTACGGCCATAACGATCAATGATATAGGCTAAACGCTCCTCAAGGCTGACCACCTGGTCATGGTTTATCCGCTTGTCGGCATAATAGACTATCTGTTTTTCAACAATAATTCCCGGTGTTGTCCGGCCGAGAACAACATGCTCGGCTACTATTTCCGCCAGTTCGTCATAGCCGTGTTTTAAGACGATCTCCTCACCCTCAAGAGCATGATTCCGGTTACTGTCAAGGCACCGGGTTTTGGCAATATCATGAAGGAGGGCTCCGGCAATGATTAACTTCATGTCAAGTTCAGCATCGGCCATAGTACTTCCCAGCAGCCGGGCCACCCTGGCCACCATAATGGAATGAGCCCTGATGTTGTCCAGCATCCGGTAACGGGTCATAAGTTCGAAACATTCTTTAACAGATGGTATCATAGGGACTAAGGACTTGTCCGGAGTGTTTTTTTGTAAGCGCTCCATGAACACCACCCTGCACCCGTTTAAACGCCGCGATATACCTGATGTATTATCGCGAGCGTTGAAACGGGCACATGGCG
>JANTFJ010000277.1 GCA_024763495.1 Desulfobulbaceae bacterium
TCTTTCCGCCATCAGCCCGGTTTACGTATGACTATGGCGGCACCGGACTGATGACAAAAATCTCCGGCACCCTGTAAACAGTTACAATTACGGGTGGCAGCGAACTTAAGGTGCTTACCCCGTGAGTAGTTACAAAAATAATACTCCGGAAAGCGAGTATGCGAGACTCCAAGATATCAACTATATGGCTGTGCTTAATTTTTCAAAATAACACAGAGTTGGGGAAAAAGGGCATTCTCGGACAGCCTCCTAGAACTTTTTCAGCCAGGTTGACCACTGGGGCTGGGTCTGGTTCCCCGGCAATTTAAACAGTCGTTTTTCCCCTTTGCCATTATAAAAAATACGGCATATCTCACTTTTGTCGTTACGTTTCCTGGCAAAAACAATTTGCCGTGCGTCAGGAGACCAGCTTGGCGATTCATGATCTCCCCAGGATTTCGTTATCTGTTCGGGCTGACCGCCGTCAGGACTTATACAAAAAATCTGGTATACCCCCTGATAAGAACAGGTATAGGCAATTTTGTCACCATCCGGCGACCAGCTGGGAGTAGTATTTTCATTTCCTTCATAGGTAATACGTTTCGTCCTGGCGCTTTTTAAATCCATAACATAAATCTGGGGTCTGCCGCTTCGATCCGAGACAAATGCCAGCTTCCTGCCGTCCGGAGAAAAAGAAGGTGAAACATTAATCCCGCTGTTCCGGGTCAATCTTTTTAAGATGTCTCCATTTGCCCGGATCAGATAAAGATCAGGATTACCGTCTTTGCTCAAAGTAACCACCATGGTTCTGCCGTCCGGCGACCAGGCCGGGGCCATGTTCAAACCTTTACGCCGGGAAATAGCCCTGGTTGTTTTACTCTGGCTTAAATCGGTAATATAAAGATTAGGATTACCCCGATGGTAAGAGGTATAGGCCAACTTTCCGGCATTGGGGGAAAACCTGGGAGAAAGCGCGATATAATTATGCCTGGTAACCTGCCTGATCTTGTCACCAAGCACATCACTTATATAAATTTCTTTTTTGCCTTCCTGATCTGAGACATAAACAATCTCGGTACAGCTGACGCCCTGTTTCCCGGTCAGTTTAAAAATTACCTCATCAGCAAATTTAAACAACATTACCCGTTGTTTGTTTACTTGGGCCCTGTAGCGTTTACCCAGAATCATCCGTCCTTCCAGAACATTGATCAGCCTTAATTCCAAGGTAAGTTTGTCGCCATCAACCATATACTGGCCAAGAACGGCAAAATCAGCCCCGTAACGGGCCCAGTCCGCCTGCTGGCTGCCATGATAGTCATTGGCCGGAATTATATTAATAAAGCCATGAAATTCCAGGGCCCGGCCGAGTAGAGCAGCCATTTCCCTGCCGGACTGGGTTGGCTTGGAGCTTTTTTTGTCAATAAACCAGGGAACCGCCAGGGGCACCTTGCTGATTCCGGCAGCCGTAATATCAAGATTTACCCTTTTTGCCTGCACGCTGCCGCCCCAGCAGCAACATGTCAGTAAAGAAATTATCAAAAATATTTTTTTTAACATCAAATTTATTTTCCGTCCTACGTTCTCACTTTTCGATTATTCCAGCCCACTGGGATGAAAAATCAGGCCGATTTCCAACTCTTGTTCTTTTAAGCCGGCAGGAAAAGGCGGTAGCGGCAAGGCCTCCTTCATAGTTTTTTCAACGAACTGGTTAAAATAGTAATCTTTTGATTTTGTCTCAAAATAATTTTTACTGACAATTCCATTGCGCTGAACATGAACCACATAAACCGCAGTTAAATTTTTAGCCCAATCCTGCAACTCCGGTAAAATCCAATATCGGTGAATATGCTGGGAGACTGCAATATAATACTGTTTCAGGGCCGCGTCCATTACCCGCGTTCCAGCCCCTGTCTGTCCGCCCTTTCCGCCAGCATTGCCGATTCCGCTATTTGAGTTTGTCGGCAGGCTACTGTTACGTATAGAAGAACGTAGTTGGACCAGGGCATCATTTACCGCGGCATCGGCAGCAGCCTTTACCCTTTCCGCCTCCGCGGCTGCCTGCTGCCGATGGATTTCAGATTTAATTTTTTCCAGGGCGGCAGTCAGTTTTTTTTCTTCTTTTTTCGTTACGCTTTTTTCCTTTCGTAATTTTTTTTTACGTAAGCGGGGTGTTAAGGAAATAATCTCTTCCGGCACTTGAGTCGTGGATATGATTTCCGATGCCGGGGTCACTGACACCTCGGGTGTTACCGGCGGCTTGGAAGGCTGTTTTTCAACCCTGGTTTCCTGAGCAGGGGTGGCAGGTGGAATTTTCCGGACATTACCATTATCCATGACTTCAAAAAGATCAACCGAATAAATTTCTTCAAGATGAAGATTCGACTCAAAAAGGGTCGCGGGCAGCAAGGCCGGAAGCAGGATAAACAGATGAACAACCAGGGACAGGATAAACGGGGTCTTCCAGTTATCTTCCGGTTCCGGGAAAAAAGAGTTGTCTTGGCATGGAATGTTAATCATATCGAAAATTCAGCAAAAACCTTACCCCCTAAGGCGGACATTGCCCACAACCCAGGAAATCCCACTGTAGGAGCTTTATTGTTTTATGCAGTTAACCGACTGATTTATTGTTAAAATCAATGTTTAAGCTTCCTGTTTCTTATTGCATTAATTCAGGAATCAGGCACTAAGAGATTACCTTGCCTCAGTTTGTTAATCAGCGCTTTTCCGGTATGGTTATCATTCCAAGTTTATCAAAACCATTATTTTTGACATCACTCATAATCCGAGCCACAATGCCGTAAGGAACCTTTTTATCAGCTCGTAACAGTATTGTTTTTTCAGTTGATGACCTGGCTATTTTAGCAAGTTCCTGATTCATTAAAGTCCTGTCGCCTTTCAGATTACCCAGGGAAATACGCCCTTTTCTGTCAATGGTGATTATTACCGGCTTATCATCCTGGCGCAGGGGCCTGGCAGTGGTCTCCGGCAGATTCACATCAATTCCCTGGGTCATCATCGGCGCGGTAACCATGAAGATAATCAACAGTACCAGCATAACATCAACCAGTGGCGTTACATTGATATCAGCCATCAGGCCCCGCCTGTTATTCTTTCCCTGTGTCGGCCCCATAATTTATCCCCGTTTGATCAGATCCCGCTCAACCAGATTAAGGAAATCAGCTGTAAACGCGGCCAGTTCATTTTCCATGTCCGACAGCTTATTGGCATAAAAATTATAGAAAATAACGGCCGGAATTGCCACTGCAAGGCCGGCTGCCGTAGCTACCAGGGCCTCAGAGATTCCCGGAGCAACAACAGCCAGGGAGGCGGAACCCCGCATGCCTATCTCTTTAAATGAAGCCATAATGCCCCAGACCGTGCCGAACAGACCGATAAAAGGGGTGGTGCTGCCGGTCGTGGCCAGAAACGAAAGCGACTTGCCCAGGTGAGCGGACTGCAGGTCACAGCCTTTCTGTAGAACCCGTTTCAGGGTTTCCATGCCGGCCAGGCGATCCTGAAGAGTTTCTTCTTTACTGTTTTTGTTTCTATTCAATTTTTGCAGTTCGTTAAAACCCAGCATAAAAACAGCGGCCTCAGGACTGGTTTTATAGGTCTGAGCTGACTTAAATGCCTCTGCCAGATTTTTACAGTTCCAGAAAATATCAAAAAATTCGACTGATTCAATTCTTGATTTTTTGAACATAATAAATTTTCGAAAAACAATTAACCAGGAGATTACTGAAAAGGCCAACAGAATAAGCATGACAGATTTGACCATGGGCCCGGCATTCAAAAACATTGAAAAAATATTTAATTCCTGCACTGATGTAGTTCCTATTGAAAAAAATCGGTAACTATTCAGCCGAACCTCAGAATTCGGAGTTTATGCCCTTTGCTGAATAGTTACATTTTAAATAATTTACTTTATAGCTCAACATCCTGGTAAGATTACCGGCATATATTTGCTAAACCAACATTGTACACGATTTTAAGCAGTTACCTGTTGGAATACCCCAAGGGCATTTCCTCCAGGCACCCAGCCCTCTGGGCGATACAACATGGAACAAAGCTCATAGCATAAATCGCCCAGAGGGCTGGGCTCCTACAGGAGTTTTATTGTTTTTATGCAATTAATTAACTGATTTATTATATAAAATTACTGCCTGAATTTCTTGTTTTTTATTGCAGGGGTTCAGGAATAAGGCACTACGCTTTTTCCAAGACTCCGCTTGGAAAAAGAGGCCTCTTCGGGGCAGTTGAATCTGCAATCATGATGCATATATTTATTGAGTATAGACCTCGT
>JANTFJ010000278.1 GCA_024763495.1 Desulfobulbaceae bacterium
GAGGTAAGCGAACGTAGTGAGACTCCGTGTGCTTTAGCTGTGCGTGATAAGGCTGGCACCCATACTACGGGCATAAACTTCGCATACTAATGCTATGCAAGACAGACCTATCGCGTGCAGATGAAATGCAAGGGTGGTTTATTGATCGCTATCATTCGGATAATACGGGACGTAAGATTATTTTACTTGCCATAAACCGTCAACTCATACTACTTTATTTTTTTTGCTGATTCACTTAAAAACAATATATTTGGGAGCGATAGAAAATAAGCATGAGAAAATATTTTATTATAGACACAAATGTTCTGCTCCATAATGCTGATTCCATTAAGGCTTTTTCCGATAATATCGTTGTTCTGCCCATGACCGTTATCGAGGAACTTGACAAGTTTAAATCCAGGAATGACGAACTTGGCCGTAATGCCCGGCGGGTCATTCGCGAACTTGATAAATTGCGGACAAGGGGTCATCTTTCCAATGGGGTGGAAATGGAAAACGGTGGAATGTTGAAGATTTTCACTGACAGTCGTAATGTTAAGAATCCCGGACTAAATCTTACAGTTGCTGATAATCGCATCCTGGCAGTGGCCTATACCCTTTTTGATCAGGGTGAAAAGGTCATTTTTGTCTCCAAGGATATTAATGCCCGGCTCAAGGCTGATGCCCTGGGTATCGAGGTTATGGACTTTGAAAAGCAGAAAGTCAATTTTGATGAACTTTTTACCGGTCAACGTGAACTTGAGGTGTCGAGCCGGGTAATTGAAGACTTTTTTCAGAGCAGTGAATTAAGTGGTGAAGGTCTGGATCTTATCCCTAATGAATTTGTCCTGCTTAAAGATGAGGCTGACCCTAAACACACGGCCCTGGCCAGGGCCGTGGGCAGCGAAAAACTTATCCGTTTAAATCCTCATCGTGATCAGGCCTGGCAGATCAGTTCCCGCAGCAAGGAGCAGCGGATGGCCTTTGAACTGCTGCTTGACCCTGATGTACAGATCGTTACCCTGGTGGGACAGGCCGGCACCGGCAAGACCCTGCTGGCCCTGGCCGCCGGACTGGAGGAGGTGCTGGGTAACAGGCGTTATCAACGGATCTTAGTCTCCAGGCCAATTATCCCCATGGGTAATGATCTGGGTTATATGCCGGGTGACAAGGATGAAAAGCTGGCACACTGGATGCAGCCCATTTTTGATAATTTGACCTATATTCTGGCCGGCAGGAAACGTGATCGGGAGGATGAAGATTCATTACGTCACAAGGTTGATAAACTGCTACGGGATAATGTTATTGAAATGGAGGCACTGACTTACATACGAGGTCGTTCTATCCCCGAACAATTTGTTATTATAGATGAAGCCCAGAATCTTACCCCGCACGAGGTTAAAACAATTATCAGCCGGGCCGGGGAAGGCACCAAGATGGTCTTGACCGGCGACCCTTACCAGATTGACAATCCTTATCTTGATTCCAGCAGTAACGGCCTGACCTACACAGTTGAGCGTTTGAAGGATCTGGAAATTCATGGTCATATAACTTTAACCAAGAGCGTGCGCAGTAACCTGGCGGCTGTGGCGGCTGATTATCTGTAGCCGGTTACAATTACGATGGGTAGCGAAATTATGGCGCTTACCCTTCATGGAGCGCTTACCTGATACCAGTGGCAGGAGCCTTATTAATCCTGTCCAGAGGAGTAATTTGTGAAATTTGAACCAAAATGGATTGCCTGGGAAATTACCCGACGTTGTAATTTAAGATGTGTCCACTGCCGTTCTTCATCGGAACTGGAAGCAAAGGAGCATCCGGATTTTTCTTTCAAGGAGGCCTGCCGGGTAATTGATGATATTGCCTCCTACGCCCAACCCGTGGTAGTGCTTTCCGGTGGTGAACCCTTATTACGTAATGATGTCTTTGAAATTGCCTCCTATGGCACCAAAAAAGGGCTGCGCATGTGCCTGGCTACCAACGGCGTGTTGGTAACTGATGAAATCTGCGCTAAACTCAAGGAAAGCGGTATCAGGATGGTATCGCTCAGCCTGGACGGCTCAACTGCTGAGGTGCATGATGATTTCCGCAGCCAGAAAGGGGCCTTTGCCGGCATGGTGCGGGCTGCCGGTCTTTTCAAAAAACATGATATCCCCTTTCTGGTAAACTCATCTTTTACCAAGCGCAATCAAGCGGAAATCCCCAGGGTTTACAAGCTGGCCAAGGAGCTGGGAGCCACGGCCTGGTACATGTTCATGATCGTTCCCACCGGTCGAGGCGAGGAGATCATGGAAGAACTGATTCCGGCTGATGTTTATGAAGAACTGCTGGAATGGCATTATGAGATGGAGAAAAAAGAAGATGATATCCTGGTGCGGCCTACCTGCGCTCCTCATTATTACCGGGTGGTTCTCCAGAAAAAGAAGGAATCCGGCGATGATTTCAAACGCCGTACCTTGAAGTTTTCAACTGGCGGAGCCAAAGGCTGTCTGGCCGGGCAGTTGATTTCCTTAATCGATGTGGACGGCAATGTCCTGCCCTGCAGTTATTTTCCCCTGGCAGCCGGCAATATCAGGAAACAGACATTCAAGGATATCTGGGAAAATTCCAAGCTGTTTCTGGAGTTACGGGATTTTAAATCGTATAAGGGAAGCTGCGGCGCCTGTGAATATGTTAATGTCTGCGGTGGCTGCCGGGCCCGGGCCTATGCGATGACCGGCGATTATCTGGCTGAGGAACCTTTTTGTTCGTATGTGCCGGAGGACAGAGGACAGAAGACAGAGGACTGAAGACAGAGGACAGAAGTCAAATGACAGAAGATTGACTTGTCAGCCGGTTCCGCGCCAAGTGACGCAGCGCAAAGCGGCATAATGAGAAGATTGTAATTTTCTGTTTTTGTTGTAACTACTCACGGGGGTAGGCGTCCTAACTTCGCTAACCCTGTAATTGTAACTGGTTACCCCTGAATAAAGATAGAGGAAAAATATGAACACTGATTTTTTAAAGGCCTGCCGGGGAGAAAAAACTTCACGGACGCCTATCTGGATTATGCGCCAGGCCGGTCGTTACCTGCCTGATTACCATAAGGTCAGGAGCAGGATGACCTTTCTGGAATTGTGTAAGACCCCGGAAAGAGCGGCGGAAGTTACT
Source organism: Desulfobulbaceae bacterium (assembly GCA_024763495.1). Taxonomy (GTDB): domain Bacteria; phylum Desulfobacterota; class Desulfobulbia; order Desulfobulbales; family SURF-16; genus JANTFJ01. The sequence continues at coordinate 3,130 of JANTFJ010000278.1, forward strand.
TTGCAGCCCGTGGATATTCTCGGCGTGGACGCGGCTATTTTGTTTTCCGATATCCTGGTGGTACTGGAAGCCATGGGCATGAAACTGGAATTCCAGGAAAAAAGAGGGCCGGTACTGCCCGAGCCTGTTACCTGCCGGGCTGATGTGGATCGGCTGGTGGTTCCTGACCCTGAAGACAAACTGGGTTATGTCATGGCGACTATCCGTATCCTGAGGCAGGAGCTGGCCGACAAGGTTCCCCTTATCGGTTTTTGCGGCGCGCCCTTTACCCTGGCCACCTATATGATTGAAGGCGGTTCCTCCAAGGCGTTTTTTAATACCAAAAAGATGATGTTTGCCGCCCCGGAACTTTATAAAGCCATGATGGACAAGGTCACGGAATGCACCATTGCCTATCTTAAGGCCCAGGCAGCGGCCGGTGCCCAGGCCCTGCAGGTTTTCGATTCCTGGGCCGGAGCCCTGGCCCCGGTTGACTTCGGCGAGTTTGCCCTGCCCTATGTCAAGCGGATTATCGCGGCCTTAAAGGACAGCGGGGTGCCGCTGATTTATTTTGCCAATAACGGCGCGACCCTGCTTGACCAGTCCTGTACCTGCGGGGCCGATGTCTTAGGGATGGACTGGCGGATGAGCCTGGCTGACGCGGCCCGGATTGTCGGCCCGGATATCTCCCTGCAGGGTAATCTTGATCCCTGTGCCCTGCTGCTTCCCGAAAACAAGCTGGAGAAACGAATTGCCGCAATTTTAGCGGAAGGCAAACAGGCCAGGGGCCATATTTTTAATCTCGGTCATGGTATCCTGCCGGAAACTCCGCCGGAAAAGGCCAGGTTCGTGGTTGATTGCGTCCATCGGCTCAGTTCATAAGATGGTAAGCGCTCTATGAATACCACCCTGCACGCGCTTCAATCCTGCGATATACCGATGTATTATCGCAGGGCGTGAAGTACGCGCATGGCGGCGTCCCTGAATCACTTAGATTACCTCCGCGATCAGTCCGGCTTACGTATGAATAATACGCTGCGCCGGCCTGATCACGAAAATCTAATGAAAAAAACGATAGCGATCAATAAACCACACCTTGACTTTTGAGAAGGCACGGCCTGTAAGCGTTTCAGGGATGCCGCCATGTGCCCGTTTCAACGCTC
>JANTFJ010000279.1 GCA_024763495.1 Desulfobulbaceae bacterium
GTAAGCGCTCCATGAACACCACCCTGCACCCGTTTAAACGCCGCGATATACCTGATGTATTATCGCGAGCGTTGAAACGGGCACATGGTGGCATCCCTGTAACGCTTACAGGCCGTGCCTTCTCAAAAGTCAAGGTGTGGTTTATTGATCGCTATCGCGCAAAGCGTTACCTGACAGGTAACTAATACGGGCATTGCCCACAACCCGTGAAACCCCGTCCCCCTGTAGAAGCACCCAAGGGCATTTCCTCCGGGCACCCAGCCCTCTGGGCGATATAACATGGAACAAAGCTCATTGCATAAATCGCCCAGAGGGCTGGGATCCTACAGGAGTTTTATTGTTTTTATGCGATTAATTAACTGATTTATTATTTAAAATTACGTAACCGTTCACCAGGGTGTAAATCTTTGCAATATTTAAGTCTTTAAGCGTTTACCGGTGCCTTAGATTTGTTCATTTGAGCCTGCGCAGCATACTGGTGCTATTCAAGCAGGTTCAAATGGGCAAAGAGGTAAGCACCCTGAAAAACAGGGCATAAACTCCGACTTCGAAAAAAAGTAACCGTTCACCGGGGGCTGCTTGTTTACTTATAACTCCAGGGACACCAGCATGCACACGCCTCAACCCTGTGATATACCAATGTATTATCGCAGGACATGGAGCACGCACATGGCGGTGTCCCTGAATCCCTTACAGTTATGGGGTTGTCGCCGTCCGGGTAGACGTTATTGAGCGCTATCGTATTCTTGTGCCCTTCATGAAAGACTGAGACTGTTATACTTGACAGTCTTTTTTTAAAAGACTTAAATGAGACTTTATGGAAAAAAACAGTAAAATAATCTTAACCGGCTACCGGGCGACCGGCAAAAGTACGGTTGGAAGGCTGCTGGCGGATAAACTAGGCTGGAAGTTCATTGACACTGATCAGGAAATTGAAAAAAAACAGAGGTGTTCCATTGCTCAAATGGTGAGTGCCCATGGTTGGGATTTTTTCCGAGGTCTGGAAGAAAAAATGCTGTTTGCTCTGGTTCCGGCCCGGCAGGCGGTAGTTGCCACCGGCGGCGGCGCAATCCTGCATAAGGAAGCCTGGAGCCGATTAATGGCCACCAGCCTGATAATCTGGCTCAGAGCCAGTCCCGAAACCATCTGTGAGCGGCTGACTGCCGACAGGAAAACCGCAGGCCAAAGGCCATCTCTGACGGACAGCGACATTTACAGCGAAGTAGAATCAGTGCTGGCCGCGCGGGAACAACTTTATCGCCAAGGCTCGCACCTGGCCATAGACACTACAATTTCCGCAGAAGACATGGCTGACAAAATAATAAAAATTCGTGAGCGTTGACGAAAACGCTCAAATCAAATGGAACTATAAAAATGGCAGGAAATACATTTGGCCGGACTTTACGAGTAACAACCTGGGGAGAATCTCATGGCACTGCTGTCGGAGCAACCATTGACGGTTGTCCGCCGGGCCTGAAGCTGACCCCGGAAATGATTCAGCTGGACATGGACAGACGGCGGCCCGGCACCGGCGGGGCCGCAAGTCCGCGCAAGGAACCCGACAGGGTGGAAATTCTTTCCGGTATTTTTCAGGACACTACAACCGGGACCCCAATTTCCCTGATTATCTATAATAAAGATGCCCACAGTAAATCCTATGATAACCTGCGAGAAATTTTTCGTCCCGGGCATGGGGACTTTACTTACCTGAAAAAATACGGTATACGCGACCATCGCGGCGGCGGAAGGGCCTCGGCCCGAGAGACTGCGGCCCGGGTGGCGGCAGGAGCAGTTGCCCGCCACTTACTGCTTCAGGAAAACATCAAGGTTCAAGCCTGCACCGTGGCCCTGGGCGGGATAAAAATAACAAGACATAATATTGACGAAATCAACCGGAACCGACTTTTCTGCCCTGATAACGAAGCCGCGGCACTAATGGAGGAGCGAATAAAAAAAGTGCGTGAAGAACGTGACACCCTGGGCGGTGTTGTCGAAGTTAAAGCCTATGGCTGCCCGGCCGGACTGGGAGAACCGGTTTTTGATAAACTTGACGCCGAACTGGCAGGAGCCCTGATGTCAATCGGTGCGGTTAAAGGGGTTGAGATCGGTTCCGGTTTTGCGGCCGCGGCCATGAAAGGTTCGCAGAATAATGATGCTATTCTACCCACAGGTTTCGCCTCTAACAGCTCAGGCGGTATTCTTGCCGGAATCAGTAATGGTGATGATATTGTTGTCCGGGTGGCGGTAAAACCCATACCCTCGATTGCCAGGGAACAGCAGACAGTGAACCTGGCCAATGAACCGGTGACCATTAAAGTCGGCGGTCGACACGACATTTCAGCAATTCCCCGGATTATTCCGGTCTGTGAAGCCATGGTATGCCTTGTTCTCGCCGATCATCTTTTTCGCCAGAGAACGATACAATAGCGCAAGCCCGCGAAAGAAGAAGATACTACCGGAATTCACAGGATTTTTTTCGGTAGTGAGGTAAAAAATCCCCGTGGTTAAGGAGTAAAAATGGTTGCCAGTAAATCCAAAAACAAAAATATCAAAAAAATATGGATGATCAGCCGGGAATATGAGGGGCTGGCCGGTGCGGGCGGAGTAAAGGATGTCTGTCGGCAGCTTGCCGAAACTCTTGTTCAGGCAGGAAAAACCGTCAGTGTTGTTCTCCCCTTCTATGGCTTCATGACCGATCATCAGCCCGGTTTCAAAAAAATTACTTCTTTTCTGGTTGATATGCCTTATGTCGGGGTTGAACGGCGGGAGAAGGTAACCATTCGCGCCCGGCGGCAGGACAGAAATCTGACCATCTATCTGGTTGAAGCCGAACGTTTCCGAGAAAAAAAATCAATCTATACCTACACGGCTGAAGAAGAGGCGGATAACCCCGATCATATCCAGGGATCAGGCCACTATGATTATTTTGCCATGAATGTGCTGCTCCAGAAAGCGAGCATTGACCTCATGCTCTACCGTCAGCAGAAGGTAGACATCATCCATTGTCATGACGGCCACACTGCCCTGTTGCCGGCCATGGTCAGGGAAAACGAGGGGTATCGCCATTTTTTTAATAATATCGGTCTTATTGTCACAATTCATAATGCCGGACTGGGTTATCACCAGGAGGTTGACGACCTGCCGTTTGCCAAGGTCATAACCGGCCTGCCCTCAAAAGTAGTTGCCCGGAATCTGCTGAATGGCTGCTTTGACCCTTTTCTGGCAGCCTCTACTTACGCGATAATGAATACAGTCAGTGAAAATTATGCCAGGGAATTAAGGGAAACCCCGGACGATGAAATGACCGGCTGGCTGGGCCATATTCTTCTTTCCAGGGGAATAAAGCTCGAAGGTGTTACCAATGGGATTGCCCCGGCTGATTTTGACACCAGCCATCCTGAAAAACTGGGAATTGATGCCGGTTATTCAGTCCTGAAAAATGACATGGTGGGCAAACAGATATGCCGGAAACGCCTGAGCCGTGATATTATTGATAAAAAAACCGGAACGGTTAAGCGGAACGGCAGCCTGGCTGAGGACAGCGATATTCCGCTTTTTACATTTATTGGCCGTTTAACCTCCCAGAAAGGGGTTGATAAACTGGTGGGTGCCCTGGAGACCCTGCTGCCCATGGATAAAAAATTTCAAATTCTTATCCTGGGAAGCGGCGATAAAGCCATTGAAAAAAGTCTGATCAGCCTGGCCGAAGCCAAGGCTAACGAAGGAAGGGTCTGTGTTTTGCTGGGCTATGACCCTGGCCTGGCCAATCGAATTTACGCGGCTGGTGATTTTTTCCTCATCCCTTCCCGCTATGAACCCTGCGGCCTTACCGATTACATTTCCCAACTGTTTGCCAACCTGCCCATTGTTCATCATGTCGGAGGCCTGGTAAAGGTTATAGATAATGAAACCGGCTTTGCCTATCAGGAGCATAGCTCCGCCGCCTTGATGGGGGCCATGCAAAAGGCCATGCGAATTTATTTACGTCATCCTGACAAGATCAGGAAAATGCAGATTTCTGCTGTAAAAACAATTTCCAAAAAGCATACCTGGAAAAAAACGGTTCAACGTTATATCAGGCTTTACGAAAAATCTACAAAAATGTAAGCACTCGTAACCGTTCACCAGGGAGTAAATTTTTACAATATTGTAACTACTCATGGGGTAAGCGTCCTAAGCTTTTTTCCAAGACTCAGCTTGAAAAAAGAGGCCCCTTCGGGGCAGTTGAATCTGCAATCATGATGC
>JANTFJ010000280.1 GCA_024763495.1 Desulfobulbaceae bacterium
TCGTCATTCCGGCATGTAGTTGGCCGGAATCTATAGACATTAAGCAGCCTTCTGGATCGGAGTCTCGTTCCTCGCTTACCTCCGGCCAACTACATGCCGGAATGACGTGATATAAATTGTCCAAATTTTAGCAGACCAACGGTTGGGTGCCACCACTACATATGGAGAAGTTACCAAAAATCAAAACAAAAAATTGTTTAGACAATGGCTTTAAGCGCCTAAAGCATTTCCTGGATATATGCCTGCCCCCGAAGTTGTCGCAGCCATTTGTCAAAGTTTTCCCGTAACTCCTGTTGATAAAGTAAATTTCGAATTTCTTCTTTGACCGAATCAAAAGGAGCCTGCTCGACAACATTGCCTTCCCTGGAGGAAAGAACCTTGACAAATTGAAAACAGGAGGGAGTTGCAAAAATTTGTGATACCAGCCCGGGTCGTAGACCTTCGATAGCATCGCGCATATATTGAGCCAGTTCATTTTTTTTAAAAACGCCTATGTCGCCCCCATCAGCGGCTGATGATAAATCAGAATAAGCCTTGGCAATCTCCTTAAAGCTTTCACCTTCTAAAATCATCGCCCGCAGCTGTTCCGCTCTTTTCTCGGCATCAATTTTACTCTCTGACCGGCCCTTGCCGCCCCAGCAACAACCAATCTGGAGGAGATGATATCCATCCGCGCCGGTTTCCCTGCCAAAAGATTCCTGATAATATTTGCGGACTTTTTCGTCAGTAATAACAATCTTGGAGCGAATTTCATAATTAATCAGCTTGGATTGTAAAATCTGGCTTTTTATCTTTTTGCGGTATAATTCTTCACTAAGCCCCATTTTCGCCAGTTCACGCCGGAACCCCTGAGGCGTCGTGTTGTTTTGGCTGATAATTCGATCAATAGCAGCATCAACATCTTCGTCATTTACCGAGAGGCCTGAATCTTCAGCCTTCTGGGCAACGAGCATTCGGTCAATTAGACCGTTTAAAATATCCTTTCGGGCTTTGTGGAGAGCGGTATTAACTTGATCCGCCGGCACGGTTTCTCGAATTTTGTCGAAAGTCGGCTCACTTTCTTCATAAAGCTCTGACAGGGTAATAACATCATTGTTAACCACCGCGACAATACGGTCAATAAGTTCAGCCGAAACAGACCCCGGCAACAGAACAATAAAAGACATTAATATAAAAAAATATTTAATCATGATAATCCTGAAAAGCTGAATAGTTACGAAAAATTTATTATTTTCGAGCCTTATTCCTGACCCTGCCGGATCTTTTCCATTTCCTCCATCCCCCTGTTGTCATTAGGATATCGTTCGAGAATTTTACGGCAATATCGTTCCGCTTCACTGAAATTATGTTGAGCACGATACAGACGAGACAATCCCAACAGGGCAAATGTTTCAAAACCAACGGCAAGACTCCGCTCATAGTGGTCAATCGCTTCATCGAATTTACCCAGCAGCACCAGGGCATCTCCTACCCTGGACAGCAGGCTTTGATTCCTCGGTTCCTTAGCGATAATTTTTTCCCAGGAATTAATTGCCTCCTGATAGTTATGCATTCCCCGCTGCGCATCTCCCATGCCATAGAGAGCAAAGCTGTTGTTCGGTTCCAGTTTTAAGCATTTGTTATAATAGTGAGCGGCCCGTTCATATTCCTTCCGGCGACGACAAATATTGCCGGTCATAGTCAGCACCGCGATATAACGATCATCCAGGGCCAGAAATTTTTCAAAATAGGTTAAGGCCTCTTCCAGCTTGCCTTTTTTATAAAAAAGACTGCCAATGCCCCGCAGGGCGTATTTGTCATTTCCATTCAGGGCCAGGGCCTGCCGATAAAGCTGCTCTGCTTTGTCAAAGCTGCCGTTTTTTACATATGAATCAGCCAACCGGGTAATCACATGAATATCATCACCCTTATGCTGCAGATATTGCAGCCAGTAGGGGATGGATTTCGCGGGTTTGTTAAGGCCCCGGTAAACATCACCAATACCTCGCAGGGCAAAAGTATTGGCGGGATCTTTATCCAGGGTTTTCTGGTAATAGCTCAGTGATTTGGAAAAGCTTCTGGTTTCCCTGCATAAATCGCCCAGTCCCACCAGGATATAAGGATTTTCAGGATCTTTGTCCAGGGCCTCTAAAAAAACTTTTTCCGCCTCAACATATTGATGCTTTTTTAAAAGTTCGGCTCCATGCCTTGACAGTTCAATGATTTTACTGGGGTCAGAGTCCTCATTCCAGCCCGATTTGTTCAAATCTTCGCTGGATTTATGGTTAACCGTAAAAGTCAGCCAGTCTGGAGAGTTAAAGGGGTGATTTTCCTGGAGCCATGATTCCAGCTCTGCTGTCCGGGACGCCGGAAACTGAAAAACAACGCGGTACCGGTCACTGTCCCGCAGTTCATCATTTTCCATGTAAAACGTCAGTAATGCCCCTTCTATCTGGGTCATTACTGCCAGGCCCTCCTTTACTGCCTGCCGAGCCAGAGTTTCGGCTTCAGCATAACTGGCGGTTGTAGTCCAACCGATTTTTATTTCATCAATTATCATTTTTGTTCTCTTGAAAAAATTATTGTCGAAAAATCGTAACTGCTCACAGGGCACCGCATATTTCCGCGATCAATCCGGCTTACGTATGACTAATACGCTGCGCCGAACTGATCACGAAAATCTATGGCACCCTGTAAGCAGTTACAATTACAGGGGTTAGCGAAGTTAGGTCGCTTACCCCATGAGTAGTTACGAAAAATCGACTTAAAAATAAACCGGTTTTACCGGAGCGTTTTCAGGGGGGCTGACCCTACCGGCAACAATGGCCTCAGCCGCCTGCCTGGCTGATTTCGTCATATCATTGATGCTGATGCCGTCCCAGCCAAAGCCCAATATATGCAGGCCATGGTAATTTTTTTCTATCCCGCGCCGCCAGTTTAAGAGACGGGGGTGCTCCATTTCCAGTTGGGGAATACCGCTTTCCGGTCTTAATACTTTAACAAAAACCGGTTGTTCCGGTAACTTGATCAGTTGACTTAGATCAGCATATACCTTGCTGATAATTTCTTCATCACTGAGTTTCAGCTTTTCCGGGTGGCGACGACCGCCTACCAGGGCTTCAAGCAAAACGTGTCCATCTGGTGCCCGGTTGGGAAACATGTGAGAGGAAAACATAGCTCCCAGGGTAAAACGATTTTCATTTTCCGGGGCAAGATAACCAAACCCGTAAGGCACTTGAGCCTGATCGGTAAACCCCATAACAACATTAAAGATTCTTGCCACTGGAATTTGAGCCAGGGGCGGCGGCTCAAGTTGACTGAGCAGGGGCAGAGCCCCATTAACCGGCAGGGCCATAACCAGGCTGGATGTAGTGAAATTCCCCTGATCGGTTGTTAACTGCCAGATATCATCATGGTATTTTAGCAGATTAAGCGGACAATTAAAAACAATCTCTTTATCTTTTGTTAAAACTTCAACCAGACGTTCCAGTCCCTGCGGAAAATTATTCATGGCCGGCAGGGGGCCGGATTTTTTGTTTTTTGCCTTTTGTTTCAAGCCGCGCAGCACAGAACCATGTTCAATCTCCAGGCGGCGGAGACCAGGCATGACTGAATCAATACTGAGACGTTGATAGTCACCGGCAAAAGTGCCGGTCAGGGCCGCGTCCACCAGCGGAAGCACCCCCTTGCCGAAACGGCGGGCTGCCCAGGCGCCAATGGTTTGGTCTTCTTTTTTCGGTTTGATCCAGAAGTCTCCAAGAATTCGTAATTTTTCGCTGATTGTCAACAAAGGAGTGGTCAGCAGTTTCCGGGGTTTCTGGGGCAGGGCTACCAGTTTGCCCTGGTGACAGACATAGCGGTAAAAATCGCCGAGTGGTGCCTGCTGGGCCTCTTTGTCCAGGCCGGTATCCCGTAAAATTTCCCGGCTTTCCGGCACGTTATCTAGAAAACCATGAGGCCCCCATTCGGCCAGGAAACCATTTTGACGAAAAGATTTAATCGCTCCTCCGGCCCGGTCGCCTTTTTCCAGCAGTAATACCTGGGCGTCCGGCTTAAGCTTGCGCAGAAAATGGGCTGTGGCCAGACCGGAGATACCGCTGCCGATAATTATTATGTCATAATTTTGTTTCATTATTACTCAACTTTCTGACTTGTTATTTTGTTAATGATTTCTATAAAATATACAATTTGCAGCATAGATATATCGTCATTCCGGCATGTCTTTAGCCGGAATCCAGGGATCATCGGCTAACTTTATGGATCGGA
>JANTFJ010000281.1 GCA_024763495.1 Desulfobulbaceae bacterium
TCGCGAGCGTTGAAACGGGCACATGGCGGCATCCCTGAAACGCTTACAGGCCGTGCCTTCTCAAAAGTCAAGGTGTGGTTTATTGATCGCTATCACTGTAAGGGATTCAGGGAGCGCTTACCTTTTTATCAAAAGCCGCTTCCGGCAGCAAGGTAATATAGGCCCTGATATTGTCAGAATTTTCCAGGGCCGCTGCTTTGGCATTGGCGTCGGCCAGATTTTTAAATTTACCGATAAAAACCCGATTAAGAGACTCTTCAGCAGCATCGCCCGGCATTGAAAAAACCGTATAGCCCCGCTTCCGCCATTTCTTAACCATCTCCACGGCCTTACCGGAATCACGAAAAGCGCCGACCTGGAGAGTAAAAAGTGAATCCACCTCTTCTTTTTCTACTGTAGGCAGCCCGGACAATATCTCATTGCCGTGATTAACAGGAGCAGCCATTTTGCCTTTCTCCCATAAATCAGCAGTCAAGCGGGCCAGGGCATTAATATTGTTATCCGGGGCAGCCGGAGAAAGAATTGTCTGACCGGACCAGATTCCCAGAAGAAACATCCAGAGAAAGATACAGAAAACAAGGACACCCAGACCCAGCAGGCCACCCAGCCCAAGTTCAAATCGTATGGTAAATTTTCTTTTTGGTTTACGCCCGGCCACGATAAAATCAGAAGACAGAGGACAGAAGACAAGGGACAGAAAACTGATTAATCATTTACATTTTGTCCGGAGCAGTCATGCCCAGCAGCCGTAATCCATTACCCAGAACAATCCTCAACCCCTGGCCCAGCCAGAGACGGGCCATGGTAAGCTCCCTGTCTTCAGAGATGAATCGATGTTTATTATAGTAACTGTGGAACAGACCTGCAAGCTCCTGTAGATAAAAGACGATACGATGGGGTTCCAGATCATGAGCCGCCTGCTGAACCAGGGCCGGATAAGCGGCAATGGCTTTAAGAATATTTTCTTCTTCCGGTTCAACCAGCAGTCCCAGGTCAGCATCACTGATCTTCCCGGCTCGCAGTCCCTGTTCATCAGCCTTGCGTATAATACTTGCCAACCGGGCATGACCGTACTGGACATAAAAAACCGGATTATCCCTGCTCTGCTCAGTAGCCAGATTAAGATCAAATTCAAGCTGACTGTCAGCCTTACGCATCAGGAAGAAAAAACGCATTACATCCGGACCTACTTCATCAAGCAGTTCATCAACCGTGATAAAATTGGCCTTGCGGGTAGACATCTTAACCTGTTTGCCGTCGCGCATAAGGGTAACAAACTGATGAAGAATAACCGTTACCCTGGAATCATCATAGCCCAGAGCCCTGATACCGGCCAGTACATCAGGTACAGTAGCAATATGGTCTGCCCCGAAAATATCCACCATCCAGTCGTAACCACGTTTAAACTTTTCCCGATGATAGGCAATATCCGGGAGACGGTAGGTTGGTTCACCACTGCTTTTAATGATGACCCGATCCTGATTTTGTCCAAATTCCGTGGTCTTGAACCAGACAGCTTTATCCTTCTCGTAAACCAGGCCTTTAGCCCGCAATCCGGCCACAACATCGTCTATGTGGCCCTCCTCATAAAGAGAATGTTCATTATAATAACGGTCAAAATGAATACCAAGACGCTCAAGGGTAGCATTAATATCTTTAAAGATAGCCCGTTCCGCCTGTTCCTTGAAGGGGGTCACCTCAACAACATCCCGCAAACTGTCGCCTTTTTCCGCGATCAGTTCTCTGGCAATATCATAAATATATTCTCCCTGATAACCATCTTCAGGGAATTCTGCCGGTAAGTCAAGAAGTTCCAGGTAACGAGCCCTGGTTGATTCACCCAGTACCCGCATCTGGCGTCCCGCGTCATTATAATAATACTCTCGCTCAACCTCATAACCGGCAGCCTCCAGCAGGCGGGAGACAGTATCACCCAGTACGGCCTGCCGACCATGACCGATACTTAACGGGCCGGTAGGATTGGCGCTGACAAATTCCACCAGTACCCGTTTATTATTTTTTTCCGCGGCCAGGCCAAAAGATTCATTGGCAGCACAGACAACCGGCAAAACCGCCTGCCACACCGCGGGTTTCATAAAAAAATTGATAAATCCCGGTCCGGCAACAGCGATTTCGGCAAAAAGCTCACCATGGTCTGCCAGCAGTTCAACAAGCTGTTTGGCTACCTGGCGAGGGTTTACCTTTTTACCGGTTGCTTTCTTTTCCTGCCCGGCAATTACCATGGCCATATTAGTAGCATAATCCCCCTGGCCTTCATGCTTGGGAACCTCAACCGCATAGCTCTCCCGGGCCGTTTCCGACCATAACCCGCGCTCAACTCCCCGGCTGAAGCATTGATCCAGGCATTCCTCTAAACGTTTTTTTATCATAAATAAATCTTTTCGTGTAACTACTCATGGGGCAAGCACCTACTGTGTGCAAACCTCAGTATTTGTAACTGCTCGGAGTCTCCCTCCGGTCGCTTACCTGCAGGGTGCCGGAGATGTTCGTGATCAGGTCGGCGCAGCGTATCAGTTATACGTAAGCCAGTCCTGTCGCGGGAAGATTCGGTGCCCTGTGAGCAGTTATCTTTTCGTAATTATTCAGTTTACATACCGTCGCTGATTATTATTCCCCAGCAGACAGAGAATTTCATAATTAATTGTTCCCAGCCAGTCCGCCAGCTCTTCAGCCCTGATTTCCTCCCGGCCCTGATGGCCCATGAGGACAACTTCATCTCCCGGCATAACACCGGGAATATCAGTTACATCAACCATGGTTATATTCATACATACCCTGCCTATAATCGGAACACGACTGCCACGAATCAAAACCTGGCCCCGGTTTGTCAGGCCGCGTAAATAGCCGTTATTGTAGCCGACCGGCAGGGCGGCAAGGCGGCTGGGACGGCTGGTAATAAATTTATGGTCATAACTTACTCCCCAGCTCTTTGCCACTTCCCTGACCTGAATTACCCTGGTTTTAAAATTCATTACCGGCTTTAAGTTAATAGTTTTATAAGAATTATCGGTGGGATAACATCCATACAGGGAAAGACCAGGTCGAACCATATCCCAGTATAATTCCGGGAACCGGATTAATGCGGCTGAATTGGCGATATGAGCTACTGAACCGGAAATAAATTTAGCGGAATTTTCAATAACCCGGGCAAATATTCTGTTTTGTTCCAGGGTCAGCGCCGGATCATTATTATCAGCCATAGGGGGATGGCTCATAATACCAGCCAGATAGATTCCACCAAGCTCTTTAAGGCTGAAAAGAAAAGGAGCAACCTCAGCTTCTGTTATGCCCAGCCGTCCCATACCGGTATCAACCTTTAAATGAATACCGATTTTTTTTCCGGCAGCCAGAGACTGGCGGGAAAGCTCGTTAATTGTCTGTTGATCAAACACAACCGGACTAAGTCCATTACTGACCACCTCGGCTGTTTCTTCAGGACGACAGCCCAGAAAAACAACAATCTCCTCCTTAATTCCGGCCCGGCGCAGAGCAACGCCTTCCCACACTTCAGCAACGCCAAAGGCTTGAACATGCAATCCGGAAAGCTGCCGGACAACCGGCAACATCCCGTGACCATAAGCATCTGCCTTGACAACGGCCAGCACTTTGACCTGACTGCCGACCTTTTGCCGGATTTCCTTAAAATTATGATCCAGAGCTCTCAGGTCAATTTCGATTTGACTGGCTGATTCGGCCACTATCCTTTTTTCCACTCCTGCCAGAGTATATGGCTGGAAAACAATAACGCCCAACCAACTGCCGTATAAAGAAAACCAACCAGTCCGGCGGAAACTCCGGATGACAGCCGGAGCCAGCGACCGGAGCCGGCCATGATCAGCACTAAGACCCACATTTTAGCGGAAAAAACCGCGCCCAGGCAGGTGCTTTGAGTAAAAGATTTAATCCTGGCAATATTTTTTACAGCACTGCGCTGCAAAACAAAAACAGCCTTGAGAGTACCGACCAGCAGGGCAGCGGCCAAAATTGGATAACTATATTCCGTCAGCAGCAGCCGACTGCCGAAAATAAGCAGACCCGTGCCGACTATACTCCAGATCAAGGCAGCAGTTAAAAGATGAGCTTGTTGACTTGCCCCTGGTTTAAATTTTTCTATTGCTTTCAAGTAACTACTCATGGGGTAAGCGTCCTAACTTCGCTAACCCCTGTAATTGTAACTGCTTACAGGGTGCCGTAGATTTTCGTGATCAGGTCGGCGCAGC
>JANTFJ010000282.1 GCA_024763495.1 Desulfobulbaceae bacterium
TTATCGCGAACGTTGAAACGGGCACATGGCGGCATCCCTGAAACGCTTACAGGCCGTGCCTTCTCAAAAGTCAAGGTGTGGTTTATTGATCGCTATCTAACGATGTATTATCGCAGGGCGTGAAGCACGCTCATGGCGGCGTTCCTGAAGCCCTTACAGTGATGGGGGTGTCGCCGTCCGGGTGTACTTTATTGAGCGCTGTTAATTACAGGTATCAGTTGCTGACGCATTTCAGCAATGTCCTGGTATATTCTTCCCTGGGGGCGGAAAAAATTTCATGGGCCGGGCCGGATTCGATTATCCGCCCCTCTTTCATAACCGCAACCTGATTTGCCAGCGTTTTTACAACGTGAAGATCATGGGAAATAAAGAGATAGGTCATATTATATTTCCGCTGTAATTCCTTGAGTAGGTCAATTATCTGGGCTTGAATAGTCATATCCAGGGCGCTGGTTGGTTCATCTAAAACAATAAATTCAGGCTTAAGGCAGATTGCCCTGGCTATGGCAATACGCTGGCGCTGGCCCCCGGAAAATTCATGGGGATAGCGCTCAGCCATGTCAGCCTCAAGCCCTACTTCAATCAGGCTTTGCCGAACAAGCCGCAGCCTTTCCCCGCGGTTGTTACCAATATTATGAATCTTCAGCCCCTCTTCGATTATTCGGGCAATGGTCAACCGGGGTGACAGGGAAGAAAAAGGATCCTGGAAAACCACCTGTAATTCTCGACGCAAAGGCCGCATCTGCCGATTGGTCATTGCTGACAGGTCACGGCCCTGATAATCGATTAAGCCATGACAGTTGTTAAGTCGCAACAGGCACATGCCCAGGGTACTTTTCCCTGAACCGGATTCTCCGACAATGCCGAACGTATTCCCTTTGTAAATAGTCAGATTTACCCCGTCTACAGCCCTTATTTCACCGATTTTACGTTTAAAAAATCCCTTTCTGATCGGGAAATAGCATTTAAGATCACGGATTGTGATGAGAGGCTCGGTTGCGTCTTTTATCGGCGCTTCACCATGAGGAACGCTGTTCAACAGGTGACGGGTGTAGGGATGGCCAGGGTTTGTGAATATAGCCGCAGTACGGCCATGTTCAATAATTTCCCCCTGGTTCATGATATAGACCCGTTCGGCAATTCGACCAACCATGTTAAGATCATGGGTAATGAGCAGCACCGCCATCTTGAATTCTTTCTGCAGTTCAGCCAGCAGCTCAAGAATCTGGGATTGAATAGTAACATCAAGAGCAGTAGTAGGCTCATCAGCAATGAGCAGATCCGGTCGGCAGGCCAGGGCCATGGCAATCATTACCCGCTGGCGCTGCCCCCCGGACAACTGGTGGGCAAAACTCTGCATTCTGCTTTCCGGGTCGGGAATCATGGTTTTCGCCATGAGGTTGATTGCCATGGCCCTGGCCTGTTCCCGGTTTAATCCCTGATGAAGCATTAACGGTTCGATAATCTGGCGGCCAATGGGATAAACCGGGTTCAGCGAGGTCATTGGTTCCTGAAAAATCATGGCAATCCGGTTGCCCCTGATCCGGCGCAGAGCCTTTTCCGGCAGCTTGAGCAGATTTTGTCCGGCAAAAAGCACTTCACCCCGGCATGTAACCCTGTCCTGTTCGTGAAGCCCCAGGATGGAAAGAGCTGTGATTGATTTACCGGAACCGGACTCACCAACCAGGGCCACGGTTTCAGAAGGGCCGATTTCCAGCCGGACATTATTCAGCAGTCTCTTTACCCCGCTCTCGGTTTGGAAATCAGCAGATAGATTGTTTATCTTGAGCAGCATCATTTTACCTCGTCCGGGGATCAAAGGTTTCCCGCAGGGCTTCGCCTATAAAAATCAGCAGGATCAGGGTACCGACCAGGACAACAAAAGTGCTTAACGACAGCCACCAGGCATCAATATTACTTTTACCCTGGGCCAGCAGTTCTCCCAGGCTGGGAGTTGGTGGAGGAACGCCAAGGCCGAGAAAATCAAGACTGGTCAGGGCCAGGACGGCACCGGACATGCGAAAGGGCAGAAAGGTAATAACCGGGGTCATGCCATTGGGCAGCAGGTGGCGGAACATAATCTTAAGATTGCCGACTCCCAGGGCTTTGGCAGCCATAACATAATCCAGGTTACGGCTCTTGAGGAATTCCGCCCGAACATAATCAGACAAACCCATCCAGCCGAACATGGAAAGCAGGATTACCAGGAGAATCACGCTGGGCCTGAAGATGGAAGAAAAAATAATCAGCAGATACAATTCCGGCATTGCCCCCCATATTTCAATAAAACGTTGAAATATAAGATCAGTTCTTCCCCCCAGATAACCCTGGATTGATCCGGCCAATATCCCCAGTCCGGTGCCGATTATGGTCAGGGTCAGGCCAAAAAGAATGGAAAGCCGGAAGCCGTAAAGCAGGCGGGCCAGCACATCTCGGCCCCGGTCGTCAGTTCCAAGCAGGTTGACTGAACTGGGAGGCGAGGGAAAGGGTTCGTCGAGATCAAGATTTATCGAGGCATAGCTGTGGGGATTAGGGGGGAACAGGGCAAAATTGCCGGACCCGGTGATTTTTTTTAGAATATAGGGATCACGGTAATCGGCCTCAGTGGCGAAATCACCGCCAAAGGTTGTTTCAGGATAGGTATGGATAATAGGGAAATATAGTTTACCCTGGTAGTAGACAAAATAAGGTTTGTCATTGCTGACTAATTCCGCTCCCAGGCTGATGACAAAGATCATGGAGAAGATCAGCAGGCTGTAATAACCTCGCTTGTTGGCCTTGAATTTACGCCAGCGTCTCTGGTTCAGGCTCTGTTTCATTGTAATAGCTCAACAGGAACAAACCCCTTGAATAATCTCTCCTGGAGAACGGAAAAGCCCGGGAGCCGCATCAGGAAGACTCCACGCTGTCAAAGGTGATTCGAGGATCAACCAGCACATAGCTGAGATCGGAGAGCAGCCGGGAAATCAACCCGAGAATAGTAAAGAAATAAAGAGTACCCAGCACTACCGGATAATCACGGTTCAAGATCGATTCATAGGCCAGCAGTCCCATGCCGTCTAAAGAAAAAATGGTTTCAATCAACAGGCTGCCGGTAAAAAAGGCAGTAATAAACGAACCGGGGAAACCGGTAATAATCGGGATAATGGCGTTGCGGAATATATGATGGTAAAGTACCTGATTCTCGGATAATCCCTTGGCCCTGGCAGTCAAAACATACTGTTTGCGGATTTCTTCGAGAAAGCTGTTCTTGGTCAGCATGGTCATTACTGCCAGGCTGCCCAGGGTGCTTGCCGTTATCGGCAACACCATATGCCAGAGATAATCAACAATTTTGCTCAGCAAGGAAAGCTCCTGCCAGTTGTCCGAGACCAGACCGCGCAGGGGAAAAATGTTCCAGAAACTTCCTCCCCCGAAAAGTACGATAAAAACAATGGCCAGGACAAAACCTGGAATAGCATAGCCCACCAGGATTACCGTGCTGGTTATAACATCAAAACGGGAGCCGTCCCGCACCGCCTTTTTTATCCCCAGGGGAATACAGGTGCTGTAGACAATAATAAATGTCCAGAGTCCCAGGGACATGGACACCGGCAGTTTGGAAATAACCAGATCAGCAACTCCCTGGTGGTGGTAATAGCTCTGACCGAAATCAAAAACAAGATAATTTTTCATCATGGTCAGGAAACGCTCCAGGGGTGGTTTGTCAAAACCATACATGGCCTTTATCTGGGCAACCCGTTCGGCATCAAGCCCCTGCCTGCCCTGATAAATTGTCGAGGAAGCACTGACTTCTCCGGCCCTGGACGTCCCTTCCAGGTCGGCAATCATCCGCTCAACCGGGCCGCCGGGAACAAACTGGGTCACGGTAAAGGTAATGAGCATGATACCGAACAAGGTCGGGATCATTAATAATATACGACGGGAAATATAGGAGAACATTTATAACCGTTTTAGCGATAAGGCTCAATAAAGGTAACTACGCACGGGGTAAGTGCCGCAACGTCGCCCCCCTGATTGTAACTGTTTACAGGTAAGCGCTCCATGAACACCACCCTGCACGCGCTTCAACCCTGCGATATACCGATGTATTATCGCAGGGCGTGGAGCACGCGCATGGCGGCGCCCCTGAATCCCTTACAGTTATGGGGTTATCGCCACCTGGGTGTAC
>JANTFJ010000283.1 GCA_024763495.1 Desulfobulbaceae bacterium
TTATCGCGAGCGTTGAAACGGGCACATGGCGGCATCCCTGAAACGCTTACAGGCCGTGCCTTCTCAAAAGTCAAGATGTGGTTTATTGATCGCTATCGAGATTTCCATAGGTAAACGGGCGAAGCGTAGACTCCGATCAGTCGGTGCCGCCATAGTTATTCGTAAGCCGGGGCTGATGGCGGAAAGAGGTAAGTACCTTACGCTTGATAATTATTTTTTAGGGCGTAAAGTCGGCATGTCCGCCAGAATAAATTTCAGCCAGTCAAAGCCGAAATTAAGCAGGGCCTCATCATCAGCGGCAATGATCCGCTTTTGGGAACCGGATATCTTGAAATGGTCCAGCATATTATATTCGTTAACATAATCTCTAAATCCATCAATATTATAACAAACCATGAAGGCCATTCGCTGCTTGGGCCCGGCAGCGCCCTCCCCAGCCCAGGGATTTTGAGAAAACAGGGTGTCCATTTCAGCCCAGGCATCGGCCATGGCATTATAATACATTAAATTCTGATCCCGCAGCCATTCTTTGACTGTCCATTCTTTATCTTCTTCGTGTCCTTTACAATAATCATGCTCGGTAAGAAAATAAAATTCCTGGGCGCGGCCTTTTTGCGGGGTACGATCAACAGCCCTTTCCAGGGGATATGTCCGGCAGACCGCTGGTCGGTCTTCATAGACCAGGCAGCCCTCATCTCCCAGGAATGGACAGCAGTTCTTAGAATTCATTTTCATGACAAGCGATGGAAAAAAAGGATTGCCGCCCTGGGTTATCTGAACAAAATGGTCAATAAATTCATCTGATCTCATTTTTATGCTGTTTTTCAAGCGGAGGATATCATAGGGGTAAAGCAGCATATCCACATTGCGGCAGCAGAGCATGTAACATGACACCCCGGGATGGCAGGCGAATTTGAATTTTTTCTTGCCAAGAGGAACCATGCCCTCGGGAAATTTTTTGTCTTGATTTGAACTGGTCATAAATTACGCATCCATTATGGGGTTATCGCTGTCTGGGTATCCTTTATTTAGCGCTGTCAAATATAGCAACTCAGACAGGTTCGGCAAGCAAAAAGAAATTATGAAGCCGGGCAGTCCCTGGATTTCAGCTCGAAAATTATGCGACTGATCAGTCCACATCAACCCCCCAGATTTCCCTGGCGTATTCCTTGATCGTCCGGTCGCTGGAAAATTTGCCCATACGGGCGACATTTAAAATTGCTTTTTTTGTCCAGGTCTGCTGATCCTGATAGGCCCGCCCAACCTCATCCTGACAACGCAGGTAATCTTCAAAGTCAAGCATGAGCAGGTAGGGATCATACTTATCAAGCAACCCGTCAACAATGGGTTTAAACAATTCAGTGTCGCCGTTGCTGAAGGAGCCGGCCCTGATGCTGTCGATCACCTGGCGGATAACCGGATTGCCTTCATAGATATCATAGGGTGTGTGGCTGCAGTGCATTTTTTCATATTCCGCCTGCTCGGCAGTCAGGCCGAAAATAAAAATGTTCTCCTCGCCGACCTCCTCAAGAATTTCGACATTAGCCCCGTCCAGGGTGCCGATGGTCAGGGCACCGTTTAAGGAAAATTTCATATTACCGGTGCCGGATGCCTCAGTTCCGGCAGTGGAAATCTGCTCAGACAGATCAGCCGCCGGCATGATTATTTCGGCCAGCGAGACATTATAATTGGGCAGAAAGATAACATTTAATTTCCCATTAACTCTGGGGTCATTATTAACTACATCGCCAATGGCGGTAATTAATTTAATGATCAATTTTGCTTTCCAGTAAGAGGGCGCGGCCTTACCGGCAAATATTATGGTGCGCGGGGTAATATTTTCCTCCGGGCTGCTGATAATATGCTGATAAAGGGCAATAGCATGCAGGGCGTTTAACAGTTGCCGTTTGTATTCGTGAATCCGTTTAACCTGGACATCAAACATTGAATCAGGATCTACGGTAACCTGGCAGGTCTCTTGAATTGTTTTAGCAAGTTCTACCTTGTTAGCCCTTTTAGCCTGCCGCCATTGCTTTTGAAATTGTTTATCCTCGCTTTTAGTTTCCAGCTTGCGCAACTGGTCAAGGTCGACAATCCATTCTTCGCCAATAGTATTATTGATCAGGGCGGCCAGGTCGGGATTGGCCTTGAGCAGCCAGCGGCGCTGGGTAATTCCATTGGTTTTACAGTTGAACTTGCCTGGGTAAAATTCATGAAAATCCTTAAAAATTCTGGTCTTCAGCAGATGGGTATGCAGTTCCGCCACCCCATTGACTGAATGGCTGCCGACTATGGCCAGATGAGCCATCCTGACGGTCTTGACTGCTCCTTCGCCAATAATCGACATATAGCGCAGTCGGTTCTGGTCGCCGGGATAGGAAGTCTGGAGCTGATCAAGAAAACGTTGATTAATCTCATAAATAATCTCGAGATGGCGGGGCAATACCCGGCCAAGCAGATCAACCGACCATGTTTCAAGGGCCTCAGGCATAAGGGTATGATTGGTGTAGGCAAAGGTGTTGACGCAGATATGCCAGGCCTTTTCCCAGCCCAGTCCTTCTTCGTCCAGCAAAAGCCGCATTAATTCAGGAATGGCAATGGCTGGATGGGTATCGTTGAGCTGGACAGCAACTTCATCACTGAAGTTGTCAAAGGTATCATTCTTTTTCTTGAAGCGCCGGAAAATATCCTGGAAGGTTGCGGCCACAAAAAAATACTGCTGCTTGAGCCGAAGTTCCTTTCCTTTGGTAACTACATCAGCCGGATAAAGAACCTTGGAAATGGTCTCGGACTGCACCTTGCTCTGTACCGCGCCGATGTAGTCGCCAACATTAAAATAAGAAAGATCAAGTTCACGGGAAGCCTTGGCCGTCCAGAGTCTCATGTTGATAACATGATCATTTTTATATCCCGGTACCAGCATGTCACAGGCCATGGCCATGACATCCTCGGTGTCAATCCACTCGGTTCGATAACAGCCTTTGTCATCAATATAACTGTTGACCCGGCCATAAAAATGAACCGGGAAAACAGATCTGGTTCGCTCATACTCCCAGGGAGTTCCATAGCGCAGCCAGTTGTCCGGGGTTTCGGTTTGATAACCGTCAATTAATTTCTGATAAAACAGGCCGTATTCATAGCGGATACCATAACCGTAGGCCGGAATTTTCAAGGTGGCGATGGAATCCATGAAGCAGGCGGCCAGCCGTCCCAGGCCGCCATTGCCCAGGGCGGCATCCTCCTCGGCTTCGCGAATATTTTCCATGTCATAGCCCATCTGCTTCAGGGCCAGGGCTGCCTCGTCAAACAGTCCAAGATTAATCAGGGTATTGCCCAGGGAACGGCCAACCAGGAATTCGAGGGAAAGATAATATACCCGTTTTTGTTTTTTGGTATAGAAACTTTTCTGGGTTTTAATCCATTTTTCTACCAGTATATCCCGTAACGCATAGCCCATGGCCTTGTAAATATCGCGATCCCCGGCCCGCTGGGGATCACGGCCCTGGAAACTCATGATGTGGTGCATTGTGGTTTTTCGAAAATTTTCTGCTGTGGTTTCGCCAAAAGTGCATAACTGCTCTTTCTTTTTTTTATTTGCGGCCATTGCCTGTCCTTAGTTACTTAGAATTAATTGTCGTGTTTTTCATACCCCTCAATGGGGTACTGAAAAGGGGATAGCGATCAATAAACCACACCTTGACTTTTGAGAAGGCAGGGCTGTAAGCGTTTCAGGGATGCCGCCATGTGCCCGTTTCAACGCTCGCGATAATACATCAGGTATATCGCGGCATTTAAACGGGTGCAGGGTGGTGTTCATGGAGCGCTTACGAAAAGAGTGACAGAAAATTGAAGACTTTCTGTAACTGCTCACAGGGCACCGCATATTCGGGGTCGAAGTTTATGCCCTGTTTTTAAGGGTGCTTACCTCCGCGATCAGTCCGGCTTACGTATGACTAATACGCTGCGCCAACCTGATCACGAAAATCTATCGGAGTCTCCCTTCGGTCGCTTACCGTAATCGTTCACCGGGGTTGCTTTTTTTCGGTAAACTCCATCCTGTAAGCATTTACCAGTGCCTTATATTCGTTCATTTGGCCCTGCGCCGCATACTGGTGCTATGTAAGCAGGTCAAAATGGACGAAGATGAGGTGCTGGTGAACGC
>JANTFJ010000284.1 GCA_024763495.1 Desulfobulbaceae bacterium
GGCTAAAAACATGCCGGAATGACGAATCGCCTATTAATTTTTTGCCATAACAAGTCGAATTTATAAGTAAAATAATAAGTCCGAAAGTTGAGTAAACTTTTTTCGTAACTACTCACGGGGTAAGCGTTCTAAGGGCTCAAGTAAAAATAACTTAAACATCTTACCTCTCATCTTCAGGGTGCCGGAAATTTTTGTGATCAGTCCGGCGCAGCATATCAGTGCCTTACTTCTGAAAAGCTGTAACAAAAAACAAGAGATAAGCACCCTAACCCACTAAAGTGGAAGAGAACCTCATGGGTCTTAGAATAAGTCCCTTAATTTCTCTTCCAGTTTATCTGGGCTAGGAACCTAAGCGCCTAAAAAACAGGGTATAAACTCCGACTCCGCGAGGTAATGGTGAATGTTTACAAAATATTTATAGACTGTTCAGGCGTAAAGCACTAAATTATGATTTGAGGGAGTCGGCTGTTGTCGGTTTTCTGATACTCTCTGGCGGGCTGCTGATGTTTTAGCCCGCTTTTTTTTTAATACGTGTAACTACTCACAGGCTATCCGCTTAGGGCTCACTCAAAAATAATAACCTCGCATTCTAAGGCACAACATTAACACCTTATCTCTACTAATTTATTTTTGAATGAACTCTTAAAAAAATTGCGACAAAACATGAGTAAAAAAAAATTATCATTAAAAAAAATTGCTGATCTGGTTGGTGGTGTGATAAAGGGCGATAATGTACTGCTTAAAAATTTAAACAGTGTCGACTCCGCCACAGACGAAGAGATAACCTTTATTGTCAATCGCAATGAACTGCACAAAATTGAGACAACCAGAGCCTCAGCTGTTATTGTCCCTGAGTTTGCCGAGCAGAGCAGCAAAAATCAGTTAAAGGTAGCAGATCCAAACCTTGCGGCTGCCGTAATTCATAATTTGTTCTGCCGGCAAACCTTTAAGTCGACAGGCATTCATTCCTCTGCCCACATAGGTAATGATTGCCATATTCCTTCAGCAGTTAATATTAGCCCCATGGTAGTTCTTGGTAAACGGGTAAGGCTGGGCGAGCGGGTAACAATTCATCCCGGCGTTGTTATCGGCGATGATGTAACGATTGGCAATGACACTATAATATTTGCTAATGCCGCAATTTTGTCCGGTTGCGTAATTGGCGAAAAGGTTTTAATACATTGTGGCGTGGTAATCGGCAGTGATGGTTATGGTTATGCCACTGATGAACAGGGAAACCATGTAAAGCGTCCCCAGGTCGGCATAGTCCGAATTGAAGACAATGTTGAAATAGGGGCCAATGCCTGCGTTGACCGGGCTACATTCGGCGAGACCGTGATTGGGCGGGGAACTAAGATAGATAACCTTGTACAGGTCGGACATAATGTAATGGTTGGCGAAAACAGCCTGCTTATTGCCCAGACAGGTATTTCCGGCAGCACTGTTCTGGGCAGAAATGTCGTTTTGGCCGGCCAGGTCGGAGTCAGCGGCCATGTTAAGCTTGGAGACCGTGTAATGGTTGGGGCTCAGTCCGGAATTATCAACAATCAACCGAGTGGAGCCGTTGTTTCAGGAAGTCCGGCTCTACCCCATCGGCAATGGCTCCGTTCAAGCGCAGTATTTGCTAAACTTCCGGCGCTGAATAAAGAGGTAAAAGCCCTGCGGGACGAAATTGAAAAATTACGTAATTTATTAAAAGAAAAAGAGTAACAGTTAAGATTTAATGGTAAATTGTTGCCCTCACTGAATAGTTACGAAAAAAATGGTAAATGTTCGGCTGGCACCCCACGGAGTCGGAGTTTATGCCCTGTTTTTAAGGGTTCTTACCTCTTCGCCCGTTTAGGCGTGATTCACATAGTATACTGTGAACACGCAGAAACGAACAAATCTGAGGCACTATCCGAACATTTAAAGGGGTAGAGAAGGGCAGCTTTTCCAACCCGAATATTTACAAAAAATGAGGAGGGAGATGACAGGAATGGGAACTGTGCAGCATATTGAGATAACGGAAATTTTAGGAATGCTTCCTCACCGTTTCCCCTTTATCATGGTAGATCGTATTTTAGAATATGAACCGGGGAAAAGCATTAAAGGGTTAAAAAACGTAACCATCAATGAACCGTTCTTCACCGGTCATTTTCCAGTTGAGCCTGTCATGCCCGGGGTTTTGATTGTTGAAGCCATGGCTCAGGTGGGAACCCTGCTGGCCTATTTGACTGAGCCTGAGATAATCGGCAAGAAAATTGTTTATTTTGCCGGAATTGACGGCGTCCGCTTCCGGCGCAAGGTTATTCCGGGAGATCAGATAATATTTGACTTAATTATTTTAAAAAAGAAAAAAAGAATAATCAAACTGGGAGGCAAAGCCCTGGTCGATGGAGAGCTGGTGACCGAGGCTGAACTGCTGGCCAGTATTTCCTGATTCATAGATCTATGACAAAAAATATAAAAATTCATCCAACTGCAGTTGTTGACCCGGCCGCAGAACTTGATTCGTCCGTAAGTATCGGGGCATATACCGTTATTGAAAAAAATGTGCAAATAGGTGCCGACAGCAGAATTGATGCCCATACTATTATCTCCGGCCCTGCCATAATCGGCAAACGCAACAAAATCGGTTCTTTTGCCTGTATCGGTGCCGCGCCCCAGGATATCCATTACCAGGATGAACCTACTCTTTTGACAATAGGCAATGATAACTGGATAAGAGAATATACCTCCATGCATCGAGGCAGTCCCGGCGGCAAGGGGGTAACGGTAATCGGCAACAATAATCTCCTGATGGCCTATTGTCACGTGGCTCATGACTGTCAACTTGCTGATAATATAATAATGGTAAACAATGCTACTCTGGGCGGTCATGTTGAAATCGGCAACCGGGCCAATATTGGCGGGATGGTAGCGGTTCATCAATTTATCCGGATTGGCGAATATTCTTTTATCGGCGGCATGTCCGGAATCAGTATGGATGTCCCGCCCTATATTATTGTAGCCGGCATTCGTAATAAAATGAAAATTAGAGGCATCAACCGTATTGGCCTGAAACGAGCCGGCTTTAAGGCCAAAACTATCAAAAATCTTTCCAGAGCATTTAATATAATTTTTAAAAATCCGGATATGCTCCTCCAGGAAGCCCTGGCCGAGGCTATTAACGAAATTCCGGATTGCAAGGCGGTTCGTCATCTGGTTAATTTTTTTAAAGAATCAAATCGTAACGTAATGAGATTGAGCATTGATGACTAAGATCGGCATTATAGCCGGTGGCGGCCAGTTTCCTGAGCTCTTTGTTGATGCGGCTAAACGACATGGTCGAAAGGTTGCTGTTGCCGCTCACCAGGGAGAAAGCGATACTGCTCTTGAACGGACAGCAGACAGTATCTGCTGGATAAAACTGGGGCAGCTCGGCAAAATAATCAAATTTTTTAAAACAGAAGGCGTACGGGAGACTGTTTTTGTCGGAACTATTACCAAGACCCGAATATTTCGTGATGTACTTCCTGATTTCAAAGGTTTGACCCTGTGGAACAAAATTGATATCAAGCAGGATGATGCAATTTTGCGGGCTGTTGCCGGAGAAATTGAAAAGGAAGGCATCCGGGTTATCGAGTCAACTATTTACCTGCAGGAACTACTTTTCCCCCAGGGAATTCTAACCAGGAAAAAACCTTCCAGGGATCAGCTTGCCGATATAAAATTCGGCTGGCAGATGGGGCGGTCTATCGGTGCCCTGGATATCGGCCAATGCGTGGTGGTGCGAAACCGGACAGTATTGGCGGTGGAAGCTATTGAAGGGACTGACGCGGCAATCAGGCGAGGATGCATGCTTGGTCAGGAAAAAGCAGTTGTGGTAAAATTACGAAAACCAAACCAGGATTTTCGCTTTGACCTGCCTGCCACCGGCAGGAGAACCATCGAAACAATGCGCGAAGCCGGTGGCGCGGTGCTGGCCGTGGAGGCTGGACAATCACTGCTTTTTGACCGGGAACAGATGATCAACCTTGCTGATGAGGCCGGAATTGTTGTTATTGGCATTTCAGAACAGACAAACGGTAATTTGGATGTAAGCGCTCCATGAACACCACCCTGCACCCGTTTAAACGCCGCGATATACCTGATGTATTATCGCGAGCGTTGAAACGGGCACATGGCGGCA
>JANTFJ010000285.1 GCA_024763495.1 Desulfobulbaceae bacterium
GCTAAAGCACACGGAGTCTCTCTTCGTTCGCTTACCTCTGAACAGTTACAGGTCGGTGGTTTGGGCAGTTTTTCGCCCCTACCTGAATAGTTACAAACATACTCACAAAAACAGGAAGAAATATACTAAAAATATTAAAAGATGCTACAATTTATGATAATTGTAGAAAATTTGTGATTATAGATTACTTTCCCATCCATGTCAAGAATCAAGCATAGCCCTATAAATTTTTTCAAAAAAATTTAAACAAACCATCTCTGTCCTCGCATAACCGGGTAAAATTTTATATAATATTATAATTATTGAGTCAGCACCTTGCACTTCTACAGCGTAAGCGCACCTTGACCTGCTTTCCACAACCCAGGAAAACCCCGGTCGAGATAACTTTTTTATTTCCAAAAAATTTTGAGTTTCTTGTTTTTATCCCCGTCAAGCGAGGACAGAACTGAGTGACAGGATTCTCAGGAGTAAGGCACACATTACCAGGTCAAAACCATTTCATGTTATATCTGTTAAAATCACTGCGCTGGCAGGACATTGCTGATATTCTTATAGTCGCTTTTATTATTTATAACATTATAATAATGATCCGCGGCACCAGGGCAGTGCAGATGCTGGCCGGTATCGGTGTACTCATTATCGCCTATTTCGGGGCCAGAGAACTGGAATTGATGACCCTGTACTGGCTTCTTGGCACATTCTTGAGCTCTATCTTTCTTATCATTATTATTGTCTTCCAGAAAGATATCCGTCGGGCTCTTACCCAGGTAGGCCAGACCCCTTTTACCAAGACGGAACATGAATCAGCCGAATCCCTCGAAGAAATCATCAAGGCAACCAAACATCTTTCCCGCCAGCAGATCGGCAGCCTCATTGTTCTAGAGAGGGAAACCGGATTAAAAGATTATATCGAATCAGCCCACCCTATTGATGCCATATTAAGCAGCGAATTATTAATCAGTCTTTTTTTGACCTCGTCTCCACTTCATGACGGCGGGGTTGTCATTCGAGGTGACCGTATCCTTACAGCCCGCTGCGTTCTACCCCTGACAAAAAATCCGTACATCAGCAAAAGCCTGGGAACAAGACATCGCGCCGCCATCGGCATCTCGGAAGAAACTGATGCCGTTATTGTCGTGGTCTCAGAAGAAACCAGGCAGATATCCCTGGTTCAGCACGGAGCTATTGCCTCCGACCTCGACATCCAGCAGCTTCGCAGCCGGCTGGAAGCAATTTTTGTAACCAAGGGTGATAAAACTAATATCTGGAAAACCTGGCTTAAATATGGAAAAACCCCCGAGCAATCAAACTCCCATAATTAAGAGAAAACACCACTCCTGGCCAAAGGACTGGATGCTGAAACTGCTATCACTTTTTTTCGCCCTGTTTCTCTGGTACTTTGTGGTCGGCGAAGATAAGGTTGACAGGACAATTTTTGTTCCCCTTGAGATAGTCAACCTCCCTGAAAACATGGTAATAGCCAACCAGTTTAAAAGAGAACTTGAGGTAACGGTCAGCGGCCCCCGCAGCCTGATCAAAAGTCTCGACCGCAGAAATATTACCAGGTCGGTTAATCTCTCCGATGCCCTGCCTGGTACCAGGGTAGTCAAAAATAACAAAAATTCAATCTCGTTCCCCAGGGGTGTAAGGGTAATGCGGGTACAGCCGACCCACATCATTCTCCTGCTTGACAAACTAATCAGCAAATCACTGCGAATAAAAGCAGTTACCAGCGGTAACATGCTGGAAGGTTATAATGTTTCATCAATCAGCCTGGAGCCTCCGGCTATTACTATTACCGGGCCCATGAAAATTCTGGATGGTCAAAACCTTCTTACCACTAATCCAATTAATATAAGCGGGTTAACTAAATCAACCATAATTAACGTGGGATTAAACCTTGAGGAAGATATTGCCGCTTTGATTGGTGATCCAATCGTTACCGCCAATATCATAATTAATGAAAAACTGGTGGAAAAGACTGTTAGCAGAATTCCGGTAACTGTAAATCAGGCCGCGCCGGATACAGCCTTTCGAATCAAGCCTAAAACTATTTCCGTCAAGGCCCTTCTTCCCTATAGCCTGGCCCATGACCCAAAAAAATTAAAGTCGTTTTTCGAGGCTGTCGTTAATGCCGGGTCTCTTTCCGCCGGCACTCATAAATTAAAGGTTAAGGTTACTCCGGCCCGGGCCGTGACTATTGAGGAGGTCAAGCCGGATACAATTATCGTCAAACTGCTGGCCGTGGCAAAACATCACAGTGACCAAAAAAAACAGTCAAGTTCTGTCAGGTAACGCTTTGCGCAACCTGACCTGCGGGGGCATCGCCATGGTGTGGGGTATGGCTCCGGTGCAGGTCATGGTGCGAGCGGGGCGAGTTCCATGACATTTATGTTTGGATGCACAGTGGTCTGCGGGAAAGAAAGTTTCTAACCCACAAAAGTGGAAGTGGACTTAGGCGCTTACCCTGATGAACGGTTACAGGTCGGTGGTTGGGGCAGTTTTACGCCCCTACCTGAATAGTTACAAAATAAAAAGGTATAATAAACATGAGAAGACTTTTCGGAACCGATGGCGTTCGCGGCGTTGCCAATATTTATCCCATGACAACGGAAATAGCCATGCAGATAGGCAGGGGTATCGCTTTTCTGGTTAAAGACCGCAAACACGGGCACCGCATTGTAATCGGCAAAGACACCAGGATTTCAGGTTACATGATTGAAAACGCCCTTGCTGCCGGAATATGCTCAATGGGGGTTGATGTTCTGTTGTCCGGTCCGCTGCCGACCCCCGGTATTGCCTTTCTGACCACAGGAATGAGAGCAGATGCCGGGGTTGTAATCTCCGCCTCTCATAATCCTTTCCAGGATAATGGAATTAAAATCTTTTCCAGAGACGGCTTCAAGCTTCCGGATGAACTGGAGGCTGATATTGAAGATCTTATTTTTTCCCAGAAAATGGCGGCCTTAAGGCCAACGGCCGACGAAGTCGGCAAAGCTGCCAGGCTGGATGATGCCAAGGGGCGTTACATTGTTTTTTTAAAGCATACTTTTCCCAAAAAATATACCCTTGATGATTTCCATATTGTACTTGACTGCGCCAATGGCGCTACCTATGGGGTGGCGCCCCATGTTTTTGCCGAACTTGGCGCTAAAGTTACGACAATCGGGGTTGAACCGGACGGCAAAAACATAAACCATGAGTGCGGTGCCCTTTATCCTGAACTTATGGCCGAAAAAGTCAAACAACTCGGAGCTGATATCGGCGTAGCCCTTGACGGCGACGGAGACCGCCTGATTGTTTCGGATGAGAAAGGCAGAATTGTGGACGGGGATCACCTGATGGCTATTTGCGCGTCTGAGCTCATGTCCCGTAAAAAATTAAAGAAAAAAACCCTGGTGACCACGGTCATGAGCAATATGGGCCTGGAAATAGCCATGAAAAAGATGGGTGGTAAACTGGTAAGAACCCAGGTAGGCGACCGCTATGTTGTCGAAGAGATGCGCCGAAAAAAATATTCATTTGGTGGAGAACAGTCCGGCCACCTGATTTTTCTTGAACATAATACAACCGGCGATGGAATTCTTGCGGCCCTTCAACTCCTGGCAGTAATGATCAAAAAGAAAAAAACCGTTTCCGAGTTGTCCATGGTGATGGAATCAATGCCCCAGGTATTAAAAAATGTTCGAACCGCAAAAAGAATGGATCTTGATGCCATTCCCGAAATCAACAAAACCGTAAAAATAATGGAGGAAAAGCTTGGCAGAGAAGGCAGGATACTGATCAGGCTTTCCGGAACGGAACCGGTTGTTCGGGTGATGATTGAGGGCAACAATTTTGACACCATTGATACTATGGCCAGTGAATTATGTGAATTAATTCGACGAGCTGACGTTTAACAAAGTTCACGGGGAGGCTGTCCGAGAATGCCATTTCTGCGGAGTCTCGTACCTCGCTTACCTGCCCAACTCTGTGTTATTTGAAAAAAATGCCCCGGAAGAAATAAGGATAGCGCACGAGTAACTATTCAGGCAGGGGGGAAAAACTGCCCAAACCACCGACCTGTAACTGTTCAGAGGTAAGCGAACGAAGAGAGACTCCGTGTGCTTTAGCTGTGCGTGATAAGGCTGGCACCC
>JANTFJ010000286.1 GCA_024763495.1 Desulfobulbaceae bacterium
TGAACTGTAACTGTTTACAGGGTGTCGGAGATTTTCGTGATCAGACTGGCGCAGCATACTGGTGCTATGTAAGACAGGCTGATCGCGGAAATATACGGTGCCCTGTGAGCAGTTACGCCTTAATTTGAAAAAAAATGTCTATTCTCGGACAACCTCCTAGCCGAATATTTACAAATTATTTATTGACAGGCTGTAAGGTGCCTAAATGCTTTCAATTGAGAACAAAAACATACTATGAAAAAAAATTTTAACACTCACTTTAATCACGAAGAAATTATAGAAAAAATGATCTCAACCAACCAGTGGGGAACTTTTTTCGGTGTTTCCCAACAGGTTTTAGACAGGGTATGGAATAACTTGACTGCCGCAGACGGCAATTCCGTAACCTATATTTCCATGGAAATCGGAGCTGATCGGGATGTTTACCACCCGATCAAAAATATGCTCCAAGTGCTTGATATTGACGAAAGCACTAATAAAATCCTGAATCACTATTGTAAATTATTTTTATACGGCCCTGAAAAAATTCCAAATTATAGTGGAGGACTGGGAATTCTAGCCGGTGATACCCTGAAAAGTTTTGCCGACCTGCAGATTCCGGTTGCGGCAATTTCTCTGTTATACAGAAAGGGCTATTTCTCCCAACTTGTTGATTCACGCATAGGCCAGATAGTTACGGTAACAGAATGGTCGCCGGAAACAACTCCCAGCCTTTACCTCCTTAAAGACCCGGCCAACCACAATTTACCTCTGGAAATCCAGGTTCCTTTTTACGATGAAAATGACCAGCAGATATTTGCCCATGCCCAAATCTGGATTAAAATGGAGGTCAGCAATGATCTTAATTTTTTCATTCCTGAAATTCTGCTGGACTACAGTATTCCATCCTCTCCTGCCTGTATCCGGGAAGTCGGCCAGCATCTCTATGACAGTAGTTCGGAGCGAACAAAAGTCTTACAGCGTCGTCTCCTGGGGGCTGGAATTATTCCAGCCATGGAGGCTCTGGGGATTACCTCCAAAACAATTCATTTAAATGAACAACATGGCGTTGTGGTGGTTATCCAGCTCATCAGCCAGTGGCTCCAGGAAAACCTGGGTGATGATTACCAGAACAAAGCTACAGATGATGATATTATTGCCGCTGCCGAACAAGTAGCGAAAAACATTATCTTCACCATCCATACTCCAGTGAAGGCCGGACATGATAGATTTGACAAACAGATATTCGGCAAAGTAGGCCATAGCTTCTGTCAAAGGATTCTCCACATCCTGGCCAGTGATAATGAATACCCTAATCTCTATAATTTTACCAACCTGGCCCTGCGGGTTAATAGAACCACAAACAGCGTCAGTCGGCTTCATAAGATTGTTACCCAAAAACAATTCCCCCAATATGCCGAAAAAATTACTGCTGTTACTAACGGAGTTCACCATCTTACCTGGATCAGCCAGGCCAAAGCCGAAGTTTACAACCTGTTTCCTGAGCTGAAAAACTGGCAGCAAAATCCCGGCATTTTCGCTAATGCCGGTATCCTGCTGAACAATAAAAAATTTCGAACCTATCTTGAACAGGCCTGGCGCTCTGACACGGAACATTTAACTAATTATATAAACAATATGCTGGATGAGCATCGTAAGCAGATGCATGAAACCTGGATAGATCCCCCCAACTTTCTTTCCCACCTGGACTTCGAGGACAGGAATCTCGACCCCGGGGTCTTCACAGTCGGCTTTGCCCGCCGTTTTTCGACCTATAAAAGAGCTGATCTGATTTTTGAAGATCTCTATACCCTGGCTGAAATTATTGTCAGCAATAATTATCCGGTCAATTTCGTTTTTTCCGGCAAAGCTCATCCTTCAGATGATCCCGGCAAATCGCTGATTAAACTTATTCTTGATATCCAGGAAGACCTGTACCGCAAATCACACGGGCTGGCCAAAGTAATATTTATTCCCGGATATGATATGAAAATAGCCAAAATGATGGTAAGCGGCGTTCATGCCTGGTTGAATAATCCTAAGCGTCCACTGGAGGCCAGCGGCACCAGCGGTATGAAGGCCGCCCTTAACGCTATTCCCAATATAAGTACCATGGATGGATGGTGGGTTGAGGGCTACCACGATGGTTTGACCGGCTGGAAGTTCGGCTATGAATCAGGTATTGATCAAAACTCATTCAGTGAAGATCCATCAACTCTCCTTTACTCGGAAGATTCCGCCTCTTTCTATCGAGTTTTTGTCAAAATTCTGGAGATGTACTACAAGCCTGAATTATACCCCCAATACCTTGATAAATGTATAATGAACCTCAAATTAAACTCCCCGATCTTCAACAGTCACCGGATGGCGGCGGAATACTGTGAGCGATATAAATTAAAACTCCCGCCCCGGACAAATAAAAAAATAAATAAACTACAAAAAATTTATAACTCAGAACAGGAATAATTTTTAAAGATCATTGTCTGCCTGCCGATAAGTTCAGCAGAGAGCGAAAGGTGGAGAATGCCCGCCTGGCAGGTATAAGAATCTTACCATCCCTTCCAATAAAATTTCTGTCCAATGAGGAAACTTTATCATACCTCATTGCTTGATAACGCTCAATAAAGTACACCCAGGCGGCGACAACCCCATAAATGTAGGAGATTCAGGAACGCCGCCATGTGCGTGCTTCACGCCCCCTGCTATTACACATCGGTATATCACAGGGATGAAGCGCATGCGGTTAGTGTTCATGAAGCGCTTGCCTACATATTAACTGGAGAATTAAAATGAACCCGTCAATTCAAAGTCAGACCGGTTTACCAGTATTTAACCTGCCCCGTAACAACTGTAACAGTTGTCACGAGGCCCGTGATTTTTCTTATCAGGAGGTAAAATCCACGGCAATCTCCATCACTACAGATGAGGGAGATGTGGTAACCCTGTCCAGTGCAGGCAGACAGGAAACTGATTTTTCCCTTGATTACTGGCAAAATGAGACTGGAAGATTAACAAATTTCACAACCTCAAATCTTAATGCCGGCTCATTTGACTTCTCGGTTCAGGGAGATCTCAATGACAAAGAACTTGGAGATATTGCCGCTTTAATGGAAGATTTAAGTGATATTGCCGGAGATTTCTTCAGCGGTAACCTTGATGAAGCCATGACCGGTGCCCTTAATATCAACGAGCTTGGCTCTCTGGCAAATCTTTCAGCTACTTTTTTTCATTCTCAGTCTCTGAACTCAACCTGTCTCAGTGAAAACCATCCAATTCCTGCTCATGATCTTAATGGTGTACCAGGTAATGATTTGAAAAATATGCTTAAAAATGCGCAACAGGATGAGATATCTTATGCTGAAATGATGCGGGCTCAATGGCAGCAAATAAAAAATTTCATTGAAGATATCCAGCAGGAGGAGATAACACAACAGGATAAGCCTGTTATTGAGACAGACGACAATCTCGGCACAGCAGAAAAGATGGTGGAACAAATCAACAAATTTGCTGCTGCTCAGCCTCGTCTTACCCCCTTTGCCGTTCCACTGGCCCACCTTGCAGTAGATCAGCATGCTGCAAAATATCCCTCATATCAGTCATCAGGCCTGCGCGACCGGCTTAATCATGATATAATGCAAAAAGTTAATGACTGGCTGATAGCCTGATGGTGAAGGCAATGAAAAATTATCAAATGATGTAACTACTCACAGGACACCGAACGGAGTCGGAGTTTGTGCCCTGTTTTTAAGGGTGTTTACCTCATGCCGCGATCAGCCTGTCTTACATAGCACCGGGTGCAATATAAAAAAGTGAGAAGTTAATTAGTGCCTTATTCCTGACCCCCCTGCAATAAAAAACAAGAAATTCAGGCAGTAATTTTATATAATAAATCAGTTAACTAATCGCATAAAAACAATAAAACTCCTGTAGGAGCCCAGTCCTCTGGGCGATTTATGCTATGAGCTTTGTTCCATGTTATATCGCCCAGAGGGCTGGGCTCCTACAGGGGGACAAGGGGGTCACGGTTGTGGGCAATGCCCGTATTAGTTACCTGTCAGGTAACGCTTTGCGCAATGACCTGCGAGAGCATGGCTCCTGTGTAGGTCATGGTGCGAGCGGA
>JANTFJ010000287.1 GCA_024763495.1 Desulfobulbaceae bacterium
CAACATATTGATAAATTGGTCATTTCAGCTATCGGTCAGTGTAACTCAAGAGACAGATGAGCAATCTGCCCCACCTCAACCGATAACCAAAGTCATACATCAAACATTTAAGAACGAATAAGTGAATATTCAATCAAAGAACATCACATCCCCTAATATACTTCATCATGCGTGCCTATATCAAGCAGTACAATAACTTCGCTGTCATTTTCTTTGTTTTGCTCAATAGAAAATACTATTCTGCAATCATACCCGCATATGCAGGCATATAATCCGGAAAGCTCACCGCCAAGTTTATGTGTTCCCAGATGTGCGGCGAACACATCCTTATTCATCTGTTCAAGAGTTTCTTCTATACGTTTTTGTAACTTTTTGTTCCGAACGACAAATTTACGGAAAACTCTTTTGAATTTGGGAGTTAGGACAAGTTCTCTCATGATTCATTTGTTCCGTCTGATGTCATTCGCAATTCAGATATTATTTTTTGAACAGATTGTGGCTGCAATTTGCCTGCATGGAAATCAGCGATTGATTTTTTTGCGTCCTCGGCAATTTCTCTGCGGCGCTTTTCAAGATGTCGGTGATAAATAATATCAACCAGAATTTCCTGCTGTTCTGTTGGTAACTGCTGTACTGTATCAATTGCCTGATCAAGAGTAATCATTTTTACCTCACAGTATGTTATCATTTATTTTCAAGAGCATAACATCAGATTATATTTCCCAAATCCCATTGTTGCAACCTTGCCGGTATGCAGAAATTCTCCCAACTTCAGGCAGGTCAAAAAAGGCGTAATTCCCCTCATTCCAGTGGCGAGTTCCAGTAAGGAGTTTTGTGCCAATGGCTCAGACAGTTTGCTATGTACACTTAACAAAAGAAGCCGCCTTAAAATTATTTTTATGAGATCGCTGAACGATGGATTGGAACGTATTTGTAAATATTCGGCTTGCATATTGTAAATATTCGCATAGCTTTCAAATATTATATTTTAAGACAGGATTGACAGGATTTTCAGGATTTCTTTTCACAAAAATATCCTGTTAATCCTGTTGATCCTGTCTAATTTTTTTTTACTCGAATATTTACACGTATTTTTCCATGTTTCCTGTATTTCAAGGGGGTTAGAAACCTGACACCGATCAGGTCCACTTCACCAATGCTGAACGCCCAGTTTTTACAGAAGTCATAATCAATTATGAAAGCCGGGCCGATTATTCTGTCTATGTGCCCATCATATATTGATTCTTCATTGATTTCCTGCTCTAAAACCGCGGAATAAACCTCCTCAAGTTTTAATCTGGCACGACTATTTTGTCCTATTCGACCATTAGTCATTTTCTTTAGTCCGCAGTTCCGGGGACACTATACTTAATTATTAATCAATTTGAGCAATACGCCTCCTGCCTGCCGTTTCAGTTCTTTCCGTCATAAAGTCCCAGGCGGTAACATGCTCTATTCCGTTTTTGCTGCCGAGATATCCATCATCCAGGGATATGACTTTTTTGGGATAGTGATCTCTGATGCGGGCCAGGTTGCCGAATTCACGTTCAATAACTTTCTTATCCGACAGCAGGTAGGCCACCTGAAGATAGATTCTACCGCTGTTTTTGTCTGCCATAAAATCAATCTCCTTATCTTTTAATCTGCCTGTAAATATTGCATATCCCAGCCTTTTGAGATGTATAAAAACCGCATTTTCGAGAAATTTGCCTATACCAAAATCAAAGGACGAGGAGAGAAAAAATTTGAAGCCCAGGTCATTGAGATAAAATTTTCTTTCTCCTGCAAGCTGTTTTTTCCCCTGTATATCGTATCGTGGTGATTCGTGAATGAAGTAGGCGCTTTTTAAGTACCGGATATAGGTGCCTATGGTCTCGTTGTTGGTTTTGTAACCAGCACCGTTGAGATATTTGACCACTGAATTGACAGAAAAATAGCTGCCGATGGAGTCAATAAGAAAAAGGATTAGTTTTTCAAGGAGATATATGTCTCGCACTTTATGGCGCTGTACAATATCCCTCAGTACGATGGAATCATGGAGAGAGACAAAGTAATTTTTCTTTATCTCCTGGCCCTTGAGCATGTAACTTTCGGGCATTCCCCCGAATTTCAGATAGGTTATGAAGGATTCCCTGCCTTTGTTCAGCTCATTGAAGCCGAGAAATTCATCATAGCTGAATGGAAAGATTTTAAAGGTAATATATCTCCCGCTAAGATAAGTGGAAAGTTCAGTGGAAAGCAGATTGGCGTTGGAACCTGTAATAAATACTTCATATTCCCTGGTGTAGTCCTGGCAAAGCGAATTAACAGCCCTTTCCCAATGTTTTATCTCCTGAACTTCATCTAAAAGGATATATATCCTCCCCTTGGGAGACAGCGCCTCCTGGTACTGCTGCACAGCCTCCATGAGCCTTGCACCAGTGTTAATGAAGTCAAGAACATGCAGGTCCTTGTTGATGTAAAGAATATTTTCCGGCGGAACGCCTTCTGCGGATATCAAATGTTGGATCAACATACGCAGAATATAACTTTTCCCCACTCGGCGTTGACCGAGAATCACCTTTATAAGGTGATTGCCAAGGTAGCTGGTCAGCCTGTCTGTGTATGCGTGGCGGATGAAACCCGCCTGAACCGGTTTGTCATCCCAGAAGTTGGTCCTGTGTAAAATTTCAATCATGCCTGAAAGGTTATATGATTATTTATATTATTTCAAGTATAAACTGAAAATCGGCACCAATCATTCCAGGCCACAAAAAACGTCATGCTGCCATCCGTACCAGCGCAACCCTAAAAGATTTTTTGACCGGTTTGTGGGGATTGGCAAGGTATTGCAAATTTTTCATCTAATGCCGCTTTAGTCACCAACCTTCGGACGCCCGCAGCTTTAGATTCTCATTTTTCGCTTTCTTCAAGTTCCGTCCTTGCTCTCAGATATACATAATTCGCCTGTCCCTGGAACTTTTATGGGTAACCACTCCCAATTTTGTGCCTGTTGTTATTCTGTGTTGACAAAACAGAAAATTAATATCATATTCATGCTATGAAACATAAAAATATTATAAAAAGGCGCTTGCAGGAATCAATTACCGGCCGGTTATTCAAGGGGAAGGTAATCATTGTCCTGGGTGCCCGGCAGGTGGGCAAGACCACGCTTGTTGAAAACATCCTCTCTGATCTTGATGCACCAGCTATTGAACTCAACGGTGATGAAGCGGACGTTCGGGAACTGCTTGCCGACACAACCTCTACCAGACTGCGCGCCATTGTCGGCAGAAATAAAATTGCCTTCATTGATGAGGCCCAGCGAATCAGCAACATAGGCCTGACCCTGAAGCTGTTTTCCGATAAACTCAACGACATTCAAGTCATAGCCACCGGCTCGTCATCCTTTGAACTCACCGCGAAGATAAACGAGCCGCTTACTGGCAGAAAATACCAGTTTCAGCTTTTTGCGCCATCGTATCTGGAGATGGTTGACCATCACGGCCTGCTGGCGGAAAACAGGATGCTGGAACACCGCCTGATCTATGGATATTATCCGGAAATTATCACCCATCCCGGGGAAGAAAGAGAACTTTTACAACTCCTGAGCGACAGTTTTCTATACAAAGATTTGCTTTTTCTGGAAGATGTTACCAAGCCCGTTCTCTTTGAAAAACTGCTCAAGGCCCTGGCCCTGCAACTTGGCTCCGAAGTCTCTTTCAATGAACTCAGCCGCTTGACCGGTGCCAATCACCAGACCGTTGAAAAATATATCACCCTGCTGGAAAAGGCCTTTGTCATTTTCCGCCTGCCTGCTTTTTCCCGAAACGTACGCAACGAGATCAGAAAAGGTAAAAAAATATACTTCCATGACAACGGCATCCGTAATGCCGTTATCAACAATTTCCAGCTCCCTTCCCAGCGCACCGACATGGGACCATTATGGGAAAATTTTCTTATCAGTGAGCGGATGAAAGCACTTTCCCTCATGGGACTCCATGTGGACAGATACTTCTGGAGAACTACCCAGCAGCAGGAAATCGACTATATTGAAGAATCTGCACACTCTCTGGCCGCCTGGGAATTCAAATGGAATCCAA
>JANTFJ010000288.1 GCA_024763495.1 Desulfobulbaceae bacterium
GCCGCCATGTGCCCGTTTCAACGCTCGCGATAATACATCAGGTATATCGCGGCGTTTAAACGGGTGCAGGGTGGTGTTCATGGAGCGCTTACGTCTGGGGACTTGTTTCTCTCCCACCCAGACCCGCGTCATCGTATCACGACCTGCTTTTTTCCTTTATTTGCCCTTGTTCACCGTAATTTTTTTAAAAAAATTTTACTCTGCCCCCTATAACTGCTAAAATAAAAGTAGAGAATTATATTCTACCGAAACACGGTGAGATGTAAACTCTATAAACAGTAATTTAAACTTTTTCAGGGAGGGTAGAGTAGATGAGGAAAAACATTACGCGTAGCGCCTGCAATATTGATAATGAACAGGGTTTTACCTTGATTGAGCTTATCATTATCATCGTCATCCTGGGAATACTGGCCGTAGTGGCAATGCCTAAATATCAGGATATGCAGACTGAAGCCAGGAACGCGGCTGCCAATGGTGTTTATGGCGGTGCCCAGGGAGCGGTAAACATTAATCATGCCGCCAAACTTATCGGCAAGACGACAACAAATATTACCACCGGGACAACATTGCTTGCTGCCATGGACGGTACGCCGGACGGCTGGACAGTTGATGATACCGGCGCGGCAGGCGCGGTCGGCATATGTGTGGGTTCCGGTGCCTCCTGTGATGTCGCGGCTGCTACCTACTCTGTTATAATTTCAACCCTTGAGACAGCCACCGCGAAAGCCGTGCTTGCCAAGGGCGGCACGGTAAGCGGCTGGTAAACACTCCATGAACACCACCCTGCACGCGCTTCAACCCTGCGATATACCGCGTTGTATTATCGCAGGGCGTGCAGCACGCAGATGGCGGCGTCCCTGAATCCTTTACAGTCAACCTCCCCTGGCCACGCTCATCATATCCCACATGGGAGTAAAGATGGCCAGGGCGATAAATCCGACCATGACTCCCATGACCAGGAGAAGAAGGGGCTCAATCAGGGTAGAGAGATTTTTAATGGTATAATCCGTTTCCACCTCAAAGTAATCCGCTACCCTGGCCATCATTTCATCCATCTGGCCGGTTTCTTCGCCGACCGCCACCATCTGGACTACCATTTCCGGAAAATAAGGCTGCGATGCCAGGGCCTGATTAATGTCTGTCCCTTTTTCCACCTCCTCCCTGACTTCATTAAGAATAGAGACAAGGACAAGGTTGTCCAGGGCCGCGGTGGATAATTGTAAGGTGTGGATAATATTTATGCCGCTGCGGGATAAAAGTGAAAATACCCGGCAGAATCTGGACATGTATATCTTGATTGATAGTTTGCCAAGCACCGGAACCCGGAGCCGGAGCCGGTCGCGGGTCATAACAAACTGCCGGTAATTAAGCGCAAAGCGATAGGCAATGACCAGGGCCGCGGCTGCCAGGATCAGCAGCAGAACATTATCGGAAAAAAAATTACTTGTCCTGATCAAAATTCGAGTAGGCAGGGGTAAGGCTACCTTTGCTTTGTCAAAAAGAGTGATAAATTTAGGTATTACGAAACTCATTAAAAAAAAGACGGCACAGCTCAAAGCGATAATGACAATCTTTGGATAACGAGTCGCCATTTTAATCTTTTCCCGGATACTTTTTTCGTTTTCATAAAGATCGGCAAGATAATGGAAAGATTTATCCATGTTACCCGATTCTTCGCCGATATGGACAATGTTGATAAACAGCGGATTAAATACATTGGGATAGCTGCTGAAAGCCTCGCTTAAACTACTGCCCTGTTCTATAGCGTAACTGACCTCAATAATAATCTGTCTCAGGCGGGGATGGGTTATCTGGCGGGACAGGATAGTCAGTCCTTTCAAGAGGTCAACCCCGGCTCCTAAAAGAGTTGACAACTGGCGGCAGAGCAGGATAATTTCCTCAATTCTTATTGATTTCAGTTTTTCCAACCAGCCTATCTGCTGCCCCGGATACGCCTCATCACCGTTTGTTTCTTTTTCTTCGCTTATTTCAATGGCAATGGGAATAAGGCTGTTTTTCTGCAGCCACTGTTCAACCTCTTGAACAATATCGGCCTGCCGGTTGCCGGTAATTGTTGTTCCGGCGGAATTAACCGCCTCATAGCGAAAAACAGGCATCAGTTATTATCCTTGGTATCCATGGTAACCCGCAGTACTTCATCAAGAGAGGTAATGCCTGACATCATTTTTTCTCTGCCGGCCTGACGCAGGGAAATTAAACCTTCAGCCAGGGCCTGGCGGTATAGTTCGTGGCTTGAGGCCCTGGTCATGATTAAGTTCTCAACAGCCTGGGAAACAGTCAGTATTTCATAGATGGCGATCCGGCCCCGATAACCATTGTATTCGCATTGTGGACAACCGGCAGGTTTGTAAAAGACACGCTGCGGATCATAGGTAAGCCCCAGTTCATTTTGAAGTTTTTCCGGAGGATTATACGGTTCCCGACAATGAACGCAAAGTTTTCTCAGCAGCCTTTGAGCGATTACAAGTCCCAGTGAAGAGGCTATCAGGAAGGGCGGGATGGACATATCTAAAAGGCGGGCCACGGCACCGCATGAATCATTGGTATGCAGGGTTGACAGGACGAGATGACCGGTCAAGGCGGACTGGATGGCAATTTCAGCAGTGTCCGCGTCACGAATTTCGCCAATCATCACTATGTCCGGATCCTGGCGGAGAATTGAACGCAGGGCGGAAACAAAGGTAACTCCGGCCTTGGGATTTACCTGAACCTGATTAACCCCGGATAAATTATATTCTACCGGATCTTCAACAGTAACAATATTTTTTTCAATGGAGTTAATCTGGTTGAGAGCGCCGTAGAGAGTGGTAGTCTTGCCGCTGCCGGTCGGCCCGGTAACCAGGATAATCTCATGGGGCTGCGCCAGGTGGTTCTCAAAAATTTTTTGTTGATCAGCTTCAAAACCAAGGTCGGCAAGGTTGATATTAATCTTGAGCTTGTCCAGAAGACGAAGGACTATTTTTTCACCATTGTTCAAAGGAAGGACAGAGACCCTGACGTCAAAGTCCCGCCCGCCAATGGGCATCTCAAAACGACCATCCTGGGGCTTGCGGCGTTCGCCGATGTCAAGCTGAGACATTATTTTAATCCGGGAGACCAGGCTGGGCAGCATATCGGCAGGAAAATCCCGTAAATGGCGGAGAAGTCCATCAACCCTGATCCGAACCCGCACTTTTTCATTTCCCGGTTCAAGATGGATGTCGCTGGCCTCCTCACGCACGGCGCGAAGAAGCAGGTCATTAACAGCATTAACTGCGGCGGAATCAGCCCCGCCGTCAAGGTTGTTATCCTCTTCCAGGGAATTGTTCTCGGTAACATAAAGTTTTTCAATGGCCTGGACGATTTGAGATTCTTCAGAGACACAGATAACGGTTTTTTGATCAAGATGACGATTAACTTCATCAATGGCGAAAATATTCAAGGGGTCGGCAAAAGCAACCAGTATTTCTCCAGGGCGTCGGCCAATGGCGATAAGTTTGAATTTTCTTGAAATGCTTTCCGGAATTATCCGGACAACTTCAGGGTCAATTACGACTTTATCAAAATCAGCATAGGGGATCTTCAGTTGTTTTGCCAGAGTTCTGGCCACTGCCAGATCGTTGACAAACCCGAGTTCCCGGAGAGATTCCCCAAGTTTCAGATCCCTCTCCCTGCCATAGTTTAATCCCTGCTGCAATTGAGTGGGGGTAATCAGGCCGCCGTCAACCAGGATATCGCCGAAACGTTTTTTAGGTAAAGGTTCAGTCATGTTATGAGTAAAAGTAGTAATCGTTCACCAGGGCTGCTTTTTTTTGGTAAACTCCACCCTGTAAGCGTTTACCTGTGCCTTATATTCATTCATTTGGCCCTGCGCCGCATACTGGTGCTATGTAAGCAGGGCAGGTAGGAACAAGACTCCGAAATGGACGAAGATGAGGTGCCTGGCGACCGCAGACAGCTGGTCTGGACATAAGTTGTCGGACTATATATATTGCATGACAAATATGAATAACATCAATGCTGCCGTGCAGGGCATAACAGAAAAAAATATTTTTTTTCTTGGTTTAGTCATGCC
>JANTFJ010000289.1 GCA_024763495.1 Desulfobulbaceae bacterium
GGAGGCTGTCCGAGAATGCCCTTTCTGCGGAGTCTCGTACCTCGCTTACCTGCCCAACTCTGTGTTATTTTAAAAAAATAATGCTCCGGAAAGCGAGCTGGCGAGACTCCGAGATATCAACTATATGGCTGTGCTTATTTTTTCAAAATGCCTCGGGTCGGAGTTTATGCCCTGTCTTAAAGGGTGCTTACCTGATTTGAGAAAAAATGTCTATTCTCGGACAACCTCCCAGTATCTGTAACCGGTTGCAGGGACACTGCCTGCGCGTGCTCCACGCCTGGCGATAATACTTCGATATATCACAGGATTGGAACGCATACAGGCTGGCGTTACCTCTGAAAAGTTACATATAATTTATAATTACCAGCCAAAATTTTTACCAATCAATTTAAATAACTTTAAATTCTCCTGTTCGAAATAAGCTGTTAAATTTTGTCTTATATGGGGTGATATAACCTCGGCCTTTGTGGACTGAAGATATTTTTCCCTGGTACAAAAAGTAAAATCTGCTATGCCGAGAAAATCGGTAATTTTTTTCAGTACCATGTCGGGCTGATTTTTAAGCTCTTCCGTGCAGAGAAAAAGAAATTGATTTTCAGGGAACACCTTAAGCCAATTTTCTAACTGTTGAGCATATAATCCTCGTTTAACATATGAAAATTCTCTATATGCCCAATTTTCACTTAGAGGCTGTTTATTTGTTCGACAAAAACGTGTTGCTTCGGCCAGACGTTCCGGTTCTTTTTCCAGGGCTTCAGCAAAGGAAAGATATTCCGTGCCTCGCCAGATTGAATATTTATATTGGGAAAATGCCCGATCAACCGGATTACGACAGATGATAATTAACTTGATCCTGGAATTAAGCCTGGCAATTTTGGCAGCAATTTCCGGGAAAAAAATATAATCAGGAGTTGCTTCCCCGGTAATCGGTTTTTGATCGTTTTGGGCATCAGCATATTTAGGAAAATGAGCCTTGTACCAATTTATATTTTGTGAAGAATTAAGGTCAAAATATTTAATTTCCTTTTTTAAGGGAGGCGCGATTTCAGGGTGCTGAACAAGATAACTGAACAGCGATGTAGTCCCGCATTTCTGGAACCCGGCAATCATAAAATCAGGAACCATCCGTTGGTCGGCAGTCAATAGTCTCCGGCGAAATCCTGGATATAATTTTAAACGTCGGTAAAATTGACGTAAAGTTATGAATAGATAAGTGGATAAAAAATCAACTGAGTCTGCCGGTTTTTTTTGAAAGCGCCTGAAAAGAACCGGCCATGACTGCTTCCTTTCCCTTTTTACCACATTCCAATAATATTCAGGATGATACTTCACAATTTTAATTTTCTGCTGCCTTGAAAAATTACTATCTTTAACTGTTGCCGGCCAACCTGTTAAGGCTCTTGCTGCATGAGGCCTCAACCCCTTCAAGCATCGCCAGTAAACGATTTTCGTCATCCAAGAAGAACATATCCGCTTTAACAAGTTGTCCTTTGTTGCTGTTTTCAAGCTGGACACAACAACGAATGGAACCACTTGTAAAGGGAGCAAACTTGCGATAACGTTTTATGGCAAAA
Source organism: Desulfobulbaceae bacterium (assembly GCA_024763495.1). GTDB lineage: Bacteria > Desulfobacterota > Desulfobulbia > Desulfobulbales > SURF-16 > JANTFJ01. The sequence goes on from JANTFJ010000289.1 coordinate 1,575, forward strand.
GGAAGGGGAGTCATGTCCTGGTAATGTCGCTTCCAGAGAATAACCAGCTGGAGGCTTGAGTCAAGAATAACAGGATCAAGCAGCCAGTTTTTGTTTTCCGGCGTTTTGGCAAGACAAACAGCTGGAGGAATTGATTTAAGTATTCCGCATACCGCCTGTTCACTTATGCCTTCAATCATAGTAATTCCCTGAAAACAGGCGCCATGAAACAACCACTTAAGATACAAATCCTCCACCGGCATGGGAAAACTGTCTAAGTTCTCAAATCGCGAGGAATCAAAAGCGGGTGGAGTCGAGCCCTTTTTTTCCAGGCAGACGATACACTTATAAAAAGGCCTGATTGCGTTATCTGTCGGACTGATTTTTACTTCCACCTCAAAAATTCCATTTTCACCGGCAGCGGAATTTCCTGGAGAAGCGTTAATCAGAACTTTTTTCTCATCTTCATCAACAACAATGCCCTTGAAAACCTGAAGAGAATGGACAGAAGTAACATACATATCAGACCAGTTCTGCTGAACAACTTCCGCCATCAACTCCATTGCCATCACCATAGGCAACACTGGATTTTTATCCAGGACATGATCATTCAGATACAGATCTTCTTTTGGAGTTAAAATTCTTTCCGCTGTTACCGAAGTTTTACCGGATTGTATAAAATTAATTTTTTTCAGCAATGGCAATCGATCTTTAAACGAAAAGTTATCTGTTCCCATGGCGGCCCAGGGGCCGCTGCCAAAGACAATTGCAACTTCACCTTTGCGGCCCAGTTTAAGTTCCCGGTCAAGCCATCTCCGACCGTCAGCCGGCTGCACCAGCTCAATGCCTTTTTCCGCGAATTGTCTCTGCACCTCACTTGAGGCCATGCCGGTTTTCGCCCAGGGCCCCCAAAGCGCGGAAATAATCCGCGCCGGCCATTGCCGGTCGAGAAAAACAGCCAGCTTGTTAACTACCTCATTCGTGGCGGCATAATCGCATTGACCGCGATTACCAAAGCAGGCGATAGAGGAAAAGAAAACAAGAAATTTTAAAGAATCAGGACACAAGGCCCGACTGAGGATAAAAGCGCTGTCAGCCTTTGTATCAAAAACCCGGTCAAATGATTCGGGTGTTTTTGATTCGAGCAATTTATCTTCAATAATACCCGCGCCATGAATAACTCCATCCAGTCGGTCATATTTTTCATAAATAGAATTTATCGTTTTGACAAAAGATGATTCGTTACAAACATCAGCCTGAAGGTAATAAACCCTGGCTCCCGCTCTCTCCATGGCCGAGATATTTTTTCTCATCTCCCGTTCACGGCAAATTTTTCCATAGGTTTTCTCAATCTCAACTAAATTCGGCTGACGACCTGACAGTTTTACTTTATCTATCAAAGCTTTTTTGAGTTCACCGGCCGATTCCAGCTCAACAGTTTCAACCGACTCTTCATCCGGTGGGGCAGAACGACCGACCAGGATCAGGGTCGGACTATATTTTTCCGCCAGTTCCAGGGCGATTTCTGCTGTTATTCCCCGGGCCCCGCCGGTAACCATAATCACCCAGTCTGATTTTATATTAATTGCCTGGGGGGATTTGTCGGGCAGAGTTCTTTGATTAACACCTAATAAATAGCGTATATTGTCTTTATAGGCGACTTCAACAATATGATCTTCAGCCGCCATTTCTTTCAACATGGTTGCTGCCAGAGTAGACGTTTTAATTTCTTTTTCCAGACCAATAGCTTTGCATTTAATTTGCGGCCATTCTGCCGCAATTGTGTTAATCAGTCCGAAAATTCCGCCATTACCTGGAAAGCACGGGCTATCTTTATTAATGTCATAGCCGATATTTCCTCCGCTGGCGACAGCCGCTACAACCCAGCCGCCGCCGGTTTCTTCTGTTTTTTTGAGATCATCGGCAGCGGCCTGGACAAGATTAAATAAGCCCTTGACGTTCAGCCTGAGCCATAAACGCCAGTCAGCAAGTTTCATCCCGGTAATATCGGGTTTTCCTTGAAACGGAAGGAGGTGGATAATACCGGCAATCGGCCCATATTGCCTGACAGCTGTTACCAGCTCTGCCGCAGCCTCGGGAACCTCAAAATTTGCCTGGTACCGGCCTTTATCAATTTCTTTGATAGAATCACCAGATTGAACAATAACAGGGCGGGCGTCAAGCCGCAAAAGTTCAGCCGCGAAGGCTTCAGCAAAGCCTTCGCCATCATCGGTTATTATAAAAACAGCTCCATCGGCAACAGTAAATGTCTCTTCTGGATGTTCTGTCTCCACCATATTAAGCAGGAAGCGGGACGTGTTCTGCTGTTTTATACTGTGAATTCCCTGTTCGGCAGACCTGCTGTTTCCCTGGTCAGCCTGACCTCTATCTATGCCTGATTGTTGATGTGACTTTGCCGCGGCAGCGGCCAGCCAGTCAATAATTCCGCGCAGGGTTTTCAGGGTGCCGAGTTCCTGTCTTGAGTCATCGTCCTCCTGTCCGGTTAAATCGGGA
>JANTFJ010000290.1 GCA_024763495.1 Desulfobulbaceae bacterium
TACTGGCTGCTGTAGGAGCCCAGCCCTCTGGGCGATGCATGCTGTGAGCTTTGCCCCATGTTCTATCGCCCAGGGGGCTGGGCTCCTACAGGGAGGGAGGGCAGGGGAAAAATACGGAACCCTGTGAGCCGTTACACCCCATTTTTTTATATTGCGCTTATTACTTTTTGCCAGGTAACGCTTTGCGCAACCTGAATTACAAGATCATCGCCATGGCGCGGGCGGAGCGAGTGCCATGACATTCATGATTGCTCTCCCAGAATTTTCTGCAGCGCCTCGCTGAAATCATCCAGGGAAAATGGTTTAACCATAACCCCGGAAAAACCATATTGGCGAAAATCAGCCATCACAGGATCATTGGAATAACCGCTGGCCACAATAACCTTTGCCTCCGGGTTAATCTTTAAAATTTCCCGGACACAATTTTTGCCGCCCATGCCGCCGGGGATGGTCAGATCCATAATCACCGCGACAAAAGGTTTATTGTCGTTAACTGCCTGTTTGTAAAGTTCTATGGCCTCGTTTCCGTCAGCGGCAAAAGAAGGCTGAAAACCAAGATGCTCCAGGAATCCGCCGGACACGGCCCTGATCATTTCCTCGTCATCCATTACCAGGATGCGGCCGCCGCCTGAGTCAAATTTTTTCTTTTCTGTTGTTTCTGCCAATTCCGGGATTTCCTTATCCGAAGCCGGCAGGTAGATAGTAAAAACTGTTCCCTGATCAGGCCGCGATTCAGCCGAAATATGGCCGTCATGATTACTGATTATGGAATAACATGACGCCAGGCCCAGCCCACGGCCCTCTTTCTTGGTGGTAAAATATGGTTCAAAAATTTTTTGCAACTGATTGGTTGTCATGCCGATCCCCTGATCCCGTATGGTAATCATGACATAACGCCCAGGCGGAAGGGGAACCCCATCCCCGTGATCCAGTTGATGGTTTTGCGCCATGATTGTGATAATTCCACCATCGGGCATGGCCTGGATAGCGTTTATAAGGAGATTGTTCATTACCTGGCAGATCTGGCCCTCGTCAAAATCAATGGGCCAGAGTTCCGGATCCAGTTTAAGCCGACAGTCAACTGCCGAGCCCCGCAAGACAAATTTGCTGGTTTCTGTAATCAGGCCCACAATAGAAGAGACCTTTTTTACCGGGGAGCCGCCCCTGGCAAAGGTTAATAACTGCAGGGTAAGATCCCTGGAGCGCATGGCAGCGTTTTCCGCCTCATCCAGGTAGGAATATGATTTTGATTCAGGCTCAAGAAACATTTTGGCCAGGCCGATGTTGCCCATAATTCCGGTGAGCTGATTATTAAAATCATGGGCGATTCCTCCGGCCAGCAAACCAACCGACCTGATTCTTTCCGATTGCTGTATTTCGATTTCCATTCTTTTCCTGGCAGTAATATCCTGAAAGACCAGAACCGCGCCAACGACATGGCCTTTACTGTCTCTCATGGGTGAACCGCTGTAAGCTACCAGGAGCTGCCGACCATCCCTGGTGACCAGGGCGACATCCTGATCAAGCCTGACAAGATGGCCCTGGTTGAAAATCTCTGCCGGGGGGGCATCATATTGGTCGCCGCTTTCAGGGTTAACAAGCTGCAATACCTGGAAAACAGGAAGATTCCCGGCTTCAGCCAGGGGCCAGCCGGTTATTTCTTCCGCCGCGCTGTTCATCATGGTGATCCTGCCGTCCAGGTCAATACTTATAACGCCATCGGCAATAGAACGTAAGGTTACCATTAATCGTTCCCGTTCATCGGCCAGATTTGATTCCGCCTCCCGGCGCTGCTCCCTGTCTTTTTGCAGGGCATCGATCATCTCGTTAAAACGAAGCGCAAAGATATCCACTTCATCGTGGAGCCAGTGGGAAAATTTCACCCTGGTGTCGAGCTCGCCGGAACCTATCTTTGCCGTAGCCTTTTTCAGCTGGACAATTGGCCGGGTAATTGAGCCGGCTAATAACAGGGAAGCTGCCAGCGTGACCAGGGCAATCAGTAAACATACATTTATTATGTTCTCTTTCATTGTCCTGGACAGGGCATAAGCGACTGACACCGGTGTTTCCTCAACCACATAAAGAGGCAGATCGTTAATTCTCATTCCTACCCCGACAACTTCACTGTCCTCGAGATCAAGATAATTACTGTTGTCGAACTTGGCGCCCTGGAGTAGAGCGTGGATAACCGGCATAGTGGAGACATCACGTCCTGCAAGGACATAATTGATATTTTTGTGGGAAATTATCCTGCCGTCTGAACTGACTATATATAAATTTCTTTGCTGATTTTTGTTAATAAACAGGCTGGAAAGTAAATTTTTTAAACTTATTTCCGTCAGCAGCAGCCCCTGGCGCTTACCGGTCGAGATATCTGTTAATGAATAGGTGACAGCAAGTTGGGGCTCAAGATTCCAGCTGACAAAGTCAACATGTTTTTCTTCGGCAGGGCTGATTGACGGCAGTGCAATCCTGCTGCCCTTAGCCGTAAATCCATAACGCATGAAGGATGATAAGACGCGGCCCTTTTCATCAGTTACAAATTCGTTTAAAATCTCTTCATGTTGAAGGGCGCAATTTTCCAGAAGTTTGTAACTGTTGTCCGGTTGCTGGATCAGGCGGCGGGTAAAATTGATACTCTGTTCAATAGCGGAAATTTTATCAGCAAGTTCCTGTGCCGCTAGAGAAACCCTTATCCGACTGGTTTCCACAATCATCTGCTGCTGGTAATCAGCCAGTTTATTAATAAAATAATAGCCGGCAACAGCCATGGGAACCAGGGCTACCAGGAAAAAACTGAGAAAAATTTTATAAAAAAGTTTCAGTTTCACCGGATAATCTCATCAGCCCTGGTTAAAAAATCAGCAGAAAAAATAAGGCCCAGCCGTTTTGCCTCTTTCAGGGAAACGACAAGTTTTATCCGGTCGGGATTTTCTACCGGCAGCATGCCGGGGGCAGTGCCGGACAGGACAGTTGTAACCATGGCGGCAGCCTGCCGGCCCACTTCATAAAAATCAGGACTGTAACCTAAAACTCCCCCCATGTTCAGCATCATATTGTCAATCACCATCATGGGAAGTTTTTCGCGGCGGGAAAGTTTTACCATTTGACCGAACAGAGCGGCGCTCATGGCATCAGGCATCATAAAAATTCCGTCAATTGTTTTTCCGGTTATTGTGGCACAGGCTCTGGCCATTTCCTCTTTGTCGTGAACGTGAAAGGTGATTATTTCCAGGCCCTCCTCCCGGGCTGCGGCCTGGAAGGCGGGATTATTTAGATTGCGTTGAAGGCCCTGCTGGTCGGGATCATAAAAAACAGCGACTTTTTTAAGTTGGGGAAATGCCTGTTTGAAGAGGATCAGTCTCCTGGGGACAAGTTCAAAGGCAATATGACTGATCCCTGACATTGTTTCCGGATGACGCAGGGAGGAAACTATTCCGGCACCGACAGGGTCGGCGACCACGCTAAAAATTACTGGAATATTATGTTTTTCAGCCTCCTGCCGGACATTCAGGACAACAGGAGTGGTAACCGTAAAAATAAGGTCGGTTTTTTGTGCCGCCAGTTCAGCAACTAATCGCGGGATCATGGATTTATCTTTTTTAATATTATATTCGGAAAAAACAATATCCTTTCCTTCAATAAATCCCTGGTTTTTCATGCCCTGCCTTAATCCTCTACAGGCCGCTGTAAAAGGAGTGTCAAAGGCAATCATGGCAATATGGGCTGCCCTGTCCGCCGCCCTTGCCGGCACGCTGCTGATAACAATAAAAAACAGAATTAAGGCAGACAATGTTCTGTTCATAACCGGGCTCCATGGTTGATTTGCTGATTGTCTTGTTTTTTTGTAACTGCTCACAGGGGTTAGCGAAGTTAGGCGCTTACGGCCATTGTCTAAACAATTTTTTGTTTTGATTTTTGGTAACTTCTCCATATATGGTGGTGGCACCCAACCGTAGATCTGCTAAAATTTGGACAATTTCTATCACGTCATTCCGGCATGTAGTTGGCCGGAGGTAAGCGAGGAACGAGAC
>JANTFJ010000291.1 GCA_024763495.1 Desulfobulbaceae bacterium
GTATTATCGCGAGCGTTGAAACGGGCACATGGCGGCATCCCTGAAACGCTTACAGGCCGTGCCTTCTCAAAAGTCAAGGTGTGGTTTATTGATCGCTGTCCGAGAATACCATTTTTCCCAACACTGTGTTATTTTGAAAAAATAATGCTTAACTACTCATGGGGTAAGCGTCCTAACTTCGCTAACCCCTGTAATTGTAACTGGTTACAGGGCACCGTAATTTTTTGTGGCCAGCCCGGTGCCGCGTATTAGTCATACGTAAGCCGGACTGATCGCGGAAATATGCGGTGCCCGGTGAGCAGTTACGTTACATAAATTTGTTCCCAACCTGGAGCATGGAGAAACAATTTGGCATCCAGAAAAATTTTAGTTACCGGAGGGGCAGGTTTTATCGGAGCTAATTTTGTCCGTTATACTCTTCAAGAAAGGGATGACTGGCAGATAGTAAATCTTGACGCCCTGACCTATGCCGGCAATTTATTAAATCTTAAAGATATACCGGTAGATCAGCAAAAACGACATCATTTTGTCCATGGTGATATCAGGGATAAAAAACTGCTGGCAGACTTATTCAGCCGCCATAATTTTAACGGCGTTATTCATTTTGCCGCCGAATCCCATGTGGATCGCTCCATTACCGGGCCTATGGCATTTGTCGATACCAATGTAGGCGGCACATGCGAATTACTGCGGGCCGGTCTGGCCCATTGGCAAAAGCGGAAGGAAGATGCGGCGTTTCGCTTTCATCATGTGTCAACTGATGAAGTTTACGGCAGCCTGGGAGAAGAGGGCAGTTTCAGCGAGGATTCCCCCTATGACCCTTCCAGCCCCTATTCAGCCTCCAAGGCAGCTTCAGATCATTTTGTCCGGGCCTATCATCGGACTTACGGACTGCCGGTAGTCATCACCAACTGTTCAAATAACTATGGGCCCTACCAGTTTCCGGAGAAACTGATTCCCCTGATGATTTTAAACGTTGTTGAACTACAGCCGCTGCCGGTCTACGGCCAGGGGAAAAATGTCCGCGACTGGCTTTATGTGCTGGATCACTGCCAGGCTCTGCTCCGGGTTTTTGAACAGGGCGAACCAGGACAAACCTATAATATCGGTGGCGGTCAGGAGTCAGCCAATATTGATATTGTGCGTAAAATCTGCGCCATGGTTGATAACAGGCTGGGCCGCGCCCCGGGAACCTCGGAAGAACTTATCACCTTTGTCAAAGATCGGCCCGGCCATGATTTCAGGTACGCGATTAACGCGGCTAAAATCAGCCGGGAGTTAAACTGGCAGCCGGCGTATACATTCGACAGTGCCCTGCGGAATACAGTAGACTGGTACTTAAATAACATGGAATGGGTTAAGGCTATTCGCACTGGAGAATACCGTAACTGGCTGGAATTAAACTACAAACAGAGATAAGACAGATGAAAGGAATTATTCTTGCCGGTGGTTCGGGAACCCGTCTTTATCCGATAACCCAGGTTGTCAGTAAGCAATTATTGCCGGTATATGACAAGCCGATGATTTATTATCCCCTGTCGGTTCTAATGCTGGCCGGAATCCGGGAAATCCTGATCATTTCAACCCCGGTTGATCTGCCCAGGTTCAAGGAGCTTTTAAATGACGGCTCCCAGTGGGGACTTTCTTTTTCCTATGTGGAACAACCTGAACCTGAAGGGCTGGCCCAGGCCTTTATCCTTGGTCGAGAATTTATCGGTTCTGAAAACATCTGCATGATCCTGGGTGATAACCTTTTTTATGGTCATGGCCTGCCGGCAAAACTTAAAAAAGCCGGCAAAAGAAAAAACGGCGCCACGGTCTTCGGCTACCAGGTACGTCATCCATCCCGTTATGGTGTTGTTAATTTTGACAAATCAGGGCAGGCACTTGATATTGAAGAAAAACCGGATCAACCAAAGTCGAACTATGCGGTAACCGGCCTTTATTTTTATGATAATCAGGTGGTGGATATTGCTGCTGAGATTAAGCCTTCGGCCCGGGGAGAACTGGAAATAACCGATATAAATCTTGTTTACCTGGCCCGGGAAAAATTGTATGTGGAAAAATTGGGCCGGGGTATTGCCTGGCTTGATACCGGCACCCATGATTCCCTGCTGCAGTCATCCCGTTTTATTGAGGTCATTGAAAAACGCCAGGGTCTCAAGATAGCCTGTGTTGAAGAAATTGCCTATTTTATGAAATATATTGACGCCGGGCAACTGGAGAAACTTGCCCAGCCCCTTTTAAAAAACGGCTATGGTCAATATCTGATAAAATTACTGGATCAGGAGCAGGTACCGTGCGAGTGATCAAAACACAAATTCCCGGCGTAATAATTCTGGAACCCAAAGTGTTCAAGGATAAACGAGGCTTTTTTATGGAGACCTTTCAGAAAAAACGCTATCAAGAGGCGGGAATCAAAGTTGATTTTGTCCAGGATAATCTTTCTTTGTCCAGGCAGAACACCCTGCGAGGCCTCCATTTTCAATGGCCCAACCCCCAGGCGAAACTGGTTCAGGTGTTTCAAGGCAGAGTTTTTGATGTCGCGGTTGATATCCGTCTTGGCTCGCCCAGCCGGGGAAAATGGATCGGGGTTGAACTGTCGGAACATAACCATCGACAATTTTTTATTCCGGAAGGCTTTGCCCATGGATTTGTAGTGTTGAGCGAGACAGCTCTTTTCGCCTATCGCTGCAGCAACTATTACTCTCCGGCAGATGAAGGCGGAATAATTTTTTCAGATCCGGCAATTTCTATAAAATGGCCGGGAAAAGACTTTTTACTTTCCCCCAAGGATCAGTTGTATTCCCGCCTGGACGCCATTAACCCCGGCAGCCTGCCCAGGTATAAGGATGACTGATTTAATGAAAATTCTTGTTACCGGCATAAATGGCCAGGCAGGTTGGGAATTAGCCCGGAGAGGGCCTGGGCAGGGATATGAAATTATTGGCTGCAGCCACGCTGATCTCGACATAACCGATCACCAGTCATTAACCGCTAAATTAGAAGAAATATCTCCTGCCCTGGTTATTAACTGTGCCGCCTATACCGCGGTAGATCAGGCTGAGTCGGATAAAAAAACAGCCTGGGCCGTTAACCGTGACGGCCCGGCCTGCCTTGCCAAAGGCTGTTTGAGTCACCAAATCCCCTTAATCCATCTTTCCACCGATTATGTGTTTGACGGCAGGTCAAGCAGACCTTACAAAGAAAATGATCCAGTCAATCCTCTTGGTGTTTATGGAAAAAGCAAAGAAGCGGGAGAACAGGAAATTCGTCGAATTTTACCTGCTCACCTTATTATCAGGACATCCTGGGTTTTTGGCGCCCATGGTCACAATTTTGTTAAAACCATGTTGCGGCTCGGCAAAACAAAAAAAGAGTTAAAGGTAGTTGCTGATCAGTGGGGCTGCCCTACTTTTGCCGGTGACCTGGCAGACGGGTTGTTAAAAATTTGCCGGAAAATTCAACTAAATCGCGATATCCCCTGGGGCACATATCATTATTGCGGCAGCAGCAAGGTCTCCTGGTATGAATTTGCCATGCTGATTTTTGCGGCGGTTCAGGATAAAATACCATTACGGGTTAAAAAAGTTGCGGCAATAACAACAGGAGAATTCCCTGCTCCGGCAAAACGGCCGGGAAACTCAGTTTTAGATTGTTCACGAATTAAACATGCTTTTAACGTAGAAGGAGTCGATGTCAATCTCGGGTTATTGAGGTTTCTGCGCGAGCTTGAGAGGATAGAGGAACAGTAACTGTTTCCTGCTGATTTGGGCTGAAACCACGATTCACTCATTGTATCGAGAGAGCATCTTTCGGCACATAGTGGTGCTATAAAGAGGTTGCACCGTTTAAATGGCTTATCTGCGCCTTCATTTTCCGGGTGGCCGTGGTACTGTGGCCATGACGATATCAGTTCCTGCTTGAAACCTAACTACTCACGGGGTAAGCACCTTAAGTTCGCTACCACCCGTAATTGTAACTGTTTACAGGGTGCCGGAGATTTTTGTCATCAGTCCGGTGCCGCG
>JANTFJ010000292.1 GCA_024763495.1 Desulfobulbaceae bacterium
AGCAGAAGTTCCATTATGGTCTTGCTTCACACAAAAACAAGCAGTTATGAGTCGCCTTCTTTAAGATATTCGACTTATGGGTAAAGGGCAGTCCTAGGGCTCACTCAAAAATAAATTAGTAGAGATAAGGTGAATATGGACATTTAGAGAAGTGATCTAATTGCTTGCAACCGCAGGCGTAGCAGAGTTACGCCTCTGGATTGCATAATTGCAGATCACTTTTCTAAATGTTCAGATTGCGCCTTAGAATGCGAAGTTATTTTTGGGTGAGCCCTTACAAAGCAACAGTATGCGGCGCAGGCCCGACTGAACTAATCTAAGGCACTGGAGAACGTATACAGACTGGGGTTATCAGTAAACAAGTAGCCCCCGGTGAACGGTTACTTATATCGTAATAATGAAAAGAATATTGACGACTTCTGGATAACATGCTAAATTTTTCTTAATTATTTTATACTTAAAAATCCTTTTCTTGATTTGTAACTATTCAGGTAGGGCAAAAAACTGCCCCAACCACCGACCTGTAACTGTGCAGATGTGTTTTAGCTGTGCGTGATAAGGCCGGCTCAGCATACTGATGGTATGGAAGACAGACTTATCGCTTACCTCTTTGTCCATTTTGGCCTGCTTACATAGCAACAGTATGCGGCGCAGTCCCAGGTAAGCGAGGGACGAGACTCCGAATGAACGAATCTAAGGAACTGGCGAACGCTTACAGACTGGAGTTATAAGTAAACAGTAGCCCCCAGTGAACGGTTACAAAAATACTGTAAAGAGCGCCGAAAAAGCAGCATAAAATAAGGATAGCGCTCAATAAAGTACACCCAGGCAGCTACAACCCCATAACTGTAAGTGATTCAGGGACACCGCCATGCTCGTGCTCCACACCCTGCGATAATACATCGGTATATCGCGGGTTGAAGCGCGTGCAGGGTAGTGTTCATGGAGCGCTTACTAAAAAAGAATGACGGCCTTTCAGGGGGAAGGCATTGAATAACATTCTTTTGTCTATTTTAATTTACTTCATAATTAATTTTCAATATGGGAGGTAGTTATTTGACAAAAGAAGAGCAAGCCATATCTCTACTGCCATATCTTTCTGCAGTCGACTCAAAAATTATTCTGCAAATCCGGCAAAAAGCTTCCGGCCTGGACAAATCATATTTTTACCCTTTTTTTGTCTTAAACGAATTTGACATCTTCAGCCGCCTTCTCCCTGCAAGCTTTGTCACCCAATCCGGCGACAAAATTAAAAATATTTTTCTCCTCCTGCAAAAAGACGATACTCCGTCCTCCCAGGTTAATTTTCCTTTAGATAATCAGAAAATCAGCAAACTTTGGCAGGAGATCGGCAAAGTATACAGTCAAGATAACCAGAAACTGAATTTAACAGAACATGACCAGGAGGACAGCGGCCATCCAACACTTTTTGCGCCCCTTCTTTTCTGTCGCAAAAAAAACACTTTTTTCCATCCCCCCTGTCCTAATTGCGGCGGCAGATTAGAGCAGTGTCTTGATGACAAACTTCTGCAGGAAACAGGACTTGAACCATATACCACCACATTTAAAAGATATCTCTTCTGTTCATCCTGCTTTGTTCCAGCTGACCAAAATAATTTTTTTGTTCGTGATCATGAAGAATCAGATCCTGATTTTGTCCTGGATTGTCACAGTCTCTACAAATTAATCGGCAAACTGATTAACGGCAATAAATCTCTCCCGGAGCTGCCCTGTAGCAACTGTTCCATGAAGCAGCAATGTTTCGAATCCGGCGGCCTGGTTCAGGATAGAATTATTCCTTTTTCTTTTTACAATTTTTATATGCTGACTTCCGCGGAATTGCCGTTACAGGCTCTTGATTTTCTGGCTGTGAGAGCTGACAAATTACTTTCTGCCCAGACGCGGAAAAAAACAAAATTAAATCAGAGCAGAAAAGAAACGCTATCGACAATCACAGCCCAGGAGCCTGCTGAAGACGACAAAATAATTTATAAAATTCTAAAAGATATTAAAACACATTGGCAGACAGGAAAATCAAACCAGCAACAGCCCGTTATTCCCACTGAGGAGTCAGCCCATTCCTTTTCTGATAAGGGTGAACCGGAAGATGACATGGAGAAAACCATGATCATCAACACTGCTGAACTATTTCCTGAAGCAGCGACCACACTGGAACCATCGGCCACGACACCGCCCCAGGCTCCAGCCACTGGTCATGAACCGGAAGATGACATGGAGAAAACCATGATCATCAACACTGCTGATGTTTTCCGGAAAACAGCAACTCCACCCTCGCAGTCAAGTGAAGAAACTGAAACAGTGGAAGATATTGACGCTGAGGAAACAGTGATTCTTTCCGCAGAAAAAATTGCTCAACTGACAAACAAGAGACGAGATGGATAACAGGGAATATACTGAAATTCTCGGGGCTGAAATAAAAAAAATTCAGAAAGCCGGCCCTGAGAGCAGCAAGCAACAGATTGCCGATTATTTAAAAGGCAGCCTCAAGACCTACAGCTATGAACAACAGATTGCCGTATTAGATGATCTTATAGACAGATTCACTCCCGGGAGCCGGAAAAATACAGACGAATCCGCCCCTCAAGCATCATTATCCGAAAATCCGCTGATTAAACTTCTCGATAGATCAGGAGATGAACAACCTGACTTGACAACAGATGAATTTAACAATCGAATCAGCACGGCACTAGAGGTAATTTTCAGGCAATTAAATGAAATAACAACTGGCATTACCGCTTCTTTTGCCGACCAGCCGACAAGTCAGCCGACTATCCAGAAAGCTATATCGGCTTATCTTGACGGCAGTAGTGATATTAATGGACTAAAGGCTCATCTGGAAATTATCAAAAATGTATTTGCCCTGACCCAGCAAGCATTTACCCAGGCGCTGAACAATAAAATAAAAGAAATTATTAATGAGCTTGATCCTGACCAGATAGATGAAAAAAATAATTCCGGCGGGCTTAATTTCGGGGCATTCCACAAAGCTAAAAAATTTGATATGCTGAAACAAAAACATCAGACTTTGTCAAGGTGGTTTGACTCAGGACTGTTAAACGAAGCCCTGTTAAAAGAATTTGAAGGGATTTATCAAAAATTATATGCTGCAAAAAGGGAGGAAACATGAAATCATTAAATATTTTAATCCCGGCACTATTTGCCATGCTGCTTGGAGCCTGCGCCAGACCTGTTCCACCTCCGCCCCGGTATATTTACAAATCAAGCGCCATAACAATTAACATAAAAGCAGACCGCGAGCTAAACCGTTATCAGCACAAGCCTCATACCATGCTGACCTGTGTTTATCAACTTCACGACCCTAACACTTTTAACCAGTTAAGCCGGGAAAATGAGGGCCTGTCTCAGCTTTTAAGCTGTCAGCGTTTTGACGGCAGTGTTACCAGTACTGAACGACTGATAATCAGGCCGGGGCAAGAAAAATCTTTTACTATCGACAGGGCTGAAGGTACTAAATATATCGGCATGATTACCGGTTATTACGAAATGAGATCCGAGGATATGGTTCGGCTTCTTGAGGTTCCTGTGCTGATAGACGTAACCGGTTTTTTCAGCAAAACAGTCAAAACCGTTGTCGGGGATATGAATATAGATCTTTCTTTAGGTTCCCAGCAAATAAACAGCTGTGAATCTAATTAATTCTTACGATTAACCTTCTTGGTTTGTAACTATTCAGCTGCACTTCTTCTACGCTCGATCATGCTGTCTTACATAGCACTGGTATGCTGAGCCAGCCTGATCGAACCTAGCTAAAGCACACGGAGTCTCACTTCGTTCACTTACCTCTGAACAGTTACTTAAAGGTAAATTATTGTCCTTCCTTGCTGAATGTTACTTTGATTTGTAACTACTCATGGGGTAAGCACCTAATGTGTGCGAACCCTAGTATTTGTAACTGGTTGCAGGGTGCCGTAGATTTTCGTGATCAGACTGGCGCAGCATACTGGTGCTATGTAAGACAGGCTGATCGCGGAAATATG
>JANTFJ010000293.1 GCA_024763495.1 Desulfobulbaceae bacterium
AAATATATGCATCATGATTGCAGATTCAACTGCCCCGAAGGGGCCTCTTTTTCCAAGCTGAGTCTTGGGAAAAAACTTAGGACGCTTACCCCGTGAGCAATTACTCTTTTAGTTTGAATTTATCCACTGCCTGCTGCAAATGGTCGGCAAGTTCGGCAAGTTTCTCTGCCGCGCCACTGACCCTGGCGGCGCTATCGGCAGTTTCCGTGGCCACACTGTTAACTCCGTGGATATTGCTTGACACATCTTCAACTCCGGTTACCGCTTCTCTGATGCTGGTCACGATATTTTCTTCAATATCCCTGGCTACCTGATTAATCAAGTTGTTTACTTCGTTAATATGGTCGGAAGTAGTGGCCACTGTATCGGCAACTTCGCCGGCTACACTGGTCTGTTCCTCAACAGCGGAGGCAATGACCGTGCTGGAGTTGTTTACCTGGCGGTTATATTCGGCAATTTCATTGATTGAACTGACGACAACCTGGGTTTGATTCTGCATTTCATTGATTTCACGCCTTATATTTTCCGTAGCGTCAGAGGTCTGGCGGGCCAGTTCTTTAACTTCGCCGGCCACTACGGCAAAGCCCTTGCCAGCCTCTCCGGCCCTGGCTGCCTCAATTGTCGCGTTTAAGGCCAGCAGTTTCGTCTGATCGGTAATATCAGTTATCACTTTGATAACCTGGCCGATTCCCCTAGCCGCCTCCTCAAGCAGTTTAATTTTGGCGTTTGAATTATCACTTGTTTCCATGGCCTTCTGCCCCATGTTACTGGCCTCAACGCAGTTTGTTGCCACCTCCTGGATGGATGTCTGCATTTCTCCGATAGCCGTGGACACAGAGCCAGCCTCGTTTGCCATTTCTACTGCTGAAGAGGCGACATTACCCACATCCGCCGACATACCTTCCGATGCCTGGGACACTGAGTTAATATTAGCCGTAATTTCTTCCGTGGCTGAAGCCACCGCGCCTGACTGACTGGTTAATTCTTCGGCCCCGGACGCGAGTTGCTGGGAAATCTGATCAAGATTTCCGGAAGATTCCTTAATAAGCCTGCTCTGTTCGGCAATTCCGTTAAATACCTCCCGCAGACTTTTCACCATCTTGTTTAAGGCGACAATAAGCTGGCCCATTTCATCCTGCCGCTCAACCGGTAATTCCCTGGAAAAATCACCCTGGGCGATCTGCCGGGCAAAGTCTACAGCCTGTCGGATAACAGTAACAATCCCTCTGCTGATTAGAAAAACAATAATTATACCGAAAAAAAACGCGCAGAGGCAACCACGATTGCCCGCTGTTTTGCCGCAGCAGCCGTCTGGCTGAGATTTTGTTCCCTGGCGTTTGCGGCCTTGACGGTCTCAGCCAGAACAGTGCTGATTTGAGGTTCAATCTTATGAACCGTCTGACGCAGATTTTCGACCAGCGCCATATTTTTGCTGTTAAGTTCAGTTAACTGGAAAAAATCCTGCCAATAGGCATCAAGAAGCTGCTTAATTGCTGTTTTATATTCCGGCTTTAAATTCGACTGTTCAACCTGGTCAGCCAGGGTTTTAATAACAGCCTGGTTTTTGTCTATATATTTAGAATCATGGCGGAGTAGATAATCCTTTTCATGTTTACGGATAGTGAGCAGTAAGGCTTCCGCTCCGGGAAGATAGAACTCTTTTATACTTTTTTCCAGCTTGTGAGCCGCGCTTCTTATCCCTAGCCACCTGCCTCGGCTTCCTTTATAATATGTTCGGCGCTTTTTGTAGTTTGCCGACATTATCCTTCAGCTTGTCGAGATATTTTTTCTTATGACGTAAAAGAAAATCTTTTTCATTACGCCGGCATTGCAGCATAAATTCATTTACCTGGTGGGCATGTTCCTGTATCGCATATTCATGGGCCAGCATATCGCGATATCCCCTGCCGACCTTGTTTAATGCCCCATCAAAAGTAAACATCGCCGCGAGCATGAGACATAATACAAAGCCCATGCCGATACCTAATTTTGTGCCTATTTTCAGCTTGTTAAATTGATTAAACTGCATTTCCCCTCCCGGAATCAGCAATGACTATAAAAAATCTGGGGTAACTACTCACAGGGTAAGCACCTTATATCCGCTAACCACCGTATTTGTAACTGCTTACAGGGTGCCGTAGATTTTCGTGATCAGGTCGGCGCAGCGTATTAGTCATACGTAAGCCGGACTGATCGCGGAGATATGCGGTACCCTGTGAGTAGTTACAATCTGGGTAAATTGACCCAGCTAAAGGATAGCACTGAAACAAAGATGAGTACAACAAAATGTTATCATTAACAGTAAACTAATGTCAAAAATTTGTCTTTTTGCACTTGCAAATGCGGATTTTTTATTGTTTATCTAGGGTGCCATGCAGAAAAACCTCCTTGTCATCGAAGATGAACTCTCTGTTGCCAAACAGCTCCGCTGGGGGCTGGGCAAAGAGTATGACATAACCCTTGCCGCTGATGCCGATAAGGGACGTTCACTGCTTGCCTCCGGTGCCTTTCCCGTGGTGACGCTCGATCTTGGTCTGCCTCCTTATCCCGACACCCCGGAGCGTGGACTGGCACTGCTTGAAGAAGCGGCAGTCCTCGCGCCCCATACCAGGATAATTGTCATAACCGGTAATGCGGAGCAGGAAACTGCGCTGGCGGCTATTGCTCTTGGGGCCGCTGATTTTTGTGCCAAGCCCATTGACCTGAAAATCTTAAAAATCATCCTGGCTCGCACCTTTGCCCTCCATGCCCTGGAAGCGGAAAACCGCAGGCTGCGAGAACAGAGCTGCCAGAGCGGTTCCCTGTGCGGTATGCTCGGCATTTCATCGGCAATGACCAGTGTTTTTGAGCGGATCAGGCATGCGGGCTCCACGGATTACCCGCTGTTGATCACCGGCAGTACCGGAACCGGCAAGGAGATGGCGGCCCGGGCTGTCCATCGTTTGAGTGACAGGGCAGAGAAGCCCATGGTTATTATCAACTGTGGAGCGATCCCTGAAAATCTACTGGAGAGTGAGCTGTTCGGGCATGAAAAGGGGGCCTTTACCGGTGCCTCAAAGCAACAGATCGGCAAGTTTGAACAGGCTGACCAGGGCACCATCTTTCTCGATGAAATCGGTGAGCTGCCGCTGCCCATGCAGGTGAAAATTCTGCGCACCCTGCAGGAGGCAACCCTTGAACGGCTGGGAGGAACCCGAACCATTCATCTCAACATCCGGGTTATTGCCGCCACCAATGTGAATCTGGAGGAAAATCTCAAGGCGGGAACGTTTCGGGAAGATCTTTTTTATCGCTTAAATGTTATACCCCTGCATATTCCGGATCTCCGGCAGCGGCCGGAAGATATCCTGCCTCTGGCCCGGAAATTTCTCCAGGAAGAGGCGCAGCTCCAGAAGCGGGGCCAGATGACATTTTCATCATCCGCCCTTGCCGCTTTAACTCTCCATACATGGCCGGGCAATGTCCGTGAACTGCAGAACTGTGTCCGCCGGGCGCTGGGCACCAATCCGAACAAGGTTGTTTACCCTGCTGATATGGGGCTGGAAGAGCCGGATTCCGAGCTGGAACAACATAAAATAACCACCCTGAAGCAGGCTCGCGAACAGGCGGAACAAAAGGCTGTGCGTCAGGCCTTGGGGTACAGTAACAATAATATCAGCCAGGCGGCAAAACTCCTTGCAATCAGTCGTCCCACCCTGCACGACCTCTTGAAAAAGCACGAGATACAGGTTCATGAGAATTAAATGGGGAGAGAATCAAGGCAATTTTAAAGTCAAATCAAATTATTGCATTTGTAAAATTTTCCGACACCTGCTCCCGCCTGTCAGTTTCTCTCCGCATGGTTGGGCTGCCGTATATCCCTTGTATTGCAGGCGATTCAGTGATGCTGCACGAATTGAGGAGGCAAAATGGTGTCGATTTTCTTTACAGTGGTTATTCTGCCAGGGGGATGATTGTGAATAATGCTGTTATTTCAGTATGATGATTTGTTGGCAT
>JANTFJ010000294.1 GCA_024763495.1 Desulfobulbaceae bacterium
CCTGCTACGCCTGCGGTTTTGCCTGCCCATGATCGCCTCAACCTGTATCATATTTACCACCTCAAAATGTGAATTTATTTATGAACGAGCCCTAAGTTGAAAAAGGTGGACGTTAAGAATGACCCACCAACCAGAATCTACCATAATTGACGGTGTAATTGAAACCATTATTAACAATGGCATTGAGGGATTAGGAGAGGTTTTTACTTTGCTATTTAACTGGGAGGCTGTCCGAGAATGCCCTTTTCCCCAACTCTGTGTTATTTTGAAAAATAATCCTCGCAATATCAAGTATATAGTTGCGCTTATTTTTTCAAAATGCCTCGGAGTCTGGCGCTTACCTGATTTGAGAAAAAATGTCTATTCTCGGACAACCTCCTGGACTCTTTGACGAAGAACTGGAAAAATGGCGTAACCGTCCTCTATCCTACGTTCCTTTCCTGCAGCTTAACGCAAGATATGAAAACGTCAGGCATGATGGTGCTGTTGTCTCCTGCGCAGTGCTTGCTGCCACCGGCGTTAACGAAAACGGAAAGCGATTCAGGATATGGCGTAACCGCCAAAGCTCTATCGGGGCGACAGGTTAGCCTTGGCAACAGACGTCTGGGGCAACATCACCGATCAGGAAGTACAGGAGATCGTGAGTCAATTATTTGAGGTACCACCGGAAGCAATTCTACACAGATCCAGAATTAAATCGGTTTCTGAAGCCAGGGCAGTGTTCTGTTATATAATGAACAGGGAAATAGGTATAACGGCAACGTAAGCGCTCCATGAACACCACCCTGCACCCGTTTAAACGCCGCGATATACCTGATGTATTATCGCGAGCGTTGAAACGGGCAAATGGCGGCATCCCTGAAACGCTTACAGGCCGTGCCTTCTCAAATGTCAAGGTGTGGTTTATTAATCGCTATCACGGCAACTGAAGTCGGAAAGTTTCTTTCCATAGGGATTTCATCTGTGAGCCGGGCGATTCAGAGGGCAGAACATATGCTACGGGATCGTCCTGAAATCAGAAAGAATATAGACAGAAGATTAAAGCAATAAAGCAACAACGTCTCCTAAATTAAATAGTAATTATTCTTGTTGACTTTTAGCTTTTGCTTGTTTATATTTTTTGAGAATTATTCCTGAATACTAAAAATGCAGGCAGCATGAAAACAAAATTACCCAACCAGAAACAAATTGAGCATCTCAAAGATATCTGCAATAAGGCCGGGATTAAATTAACCCATCAGCGCCTGGCAATTTTCAGGGAATTAATGATATCTCATGATCATCCTTCAGCTGAAATTATTCATAAAAGGCTGGAGAAATCCCTGCCGACCCTGGCCATTGATACGGTTTACAGGACATTATCCACCTTTAACGAACTTGGGATTGTCAAGAAATTACACCT
Organism: Desulfobulbaceae bacterium; assembly: GCA_024763495.1. Lineage (GTDB taxonomy): Bacteria > Desulfobacterota > Desulfobulbia > Desulfobulbales > SURF-16 > JANTFJ01. Next base: position 1,403 of record JANTFJ010000294.1, read on the forward strand.
GAAAAATGAACGGACTTTATTTGATGCCAATCCGGATCAACATCATCATTTTATTTGTACGCGTTGCAAAGCTGTTAAAGACCTGTACTGGGAGGATTTTGACAAAAGTACACTGCCGGAGTCAATCCATAATATTGGCCATATTCAATTTCGTCATCTGGAACTACACGGCCTTTGTAATCGATGTTTGAAGGAATCCAATTTGTAACAGATCCATTTTTTTTTGCCTCTTCAACAAGATTAATTCTTACTTAAGCTTAATAAGCACAGACTGTATTAAAAACATAATACTACTAACCCCAACCTGAAGGAGCCATCATGAGTAAAACAACTAAAAACCTTAAAGTCGCATTTGCCGGAGAGTCACAAGCTCGAAATATGTATACTTTTTTTGCAAAAGTAGCCCGTAAAGAGGGTTATCATTACATTGCCAGGATTTTTGAAGAAAGTGCCGCCAATGAAGAACGCCATGCCAAGGATCACATGCAGCTTTTAAATGGTATTGGCGATACCGCAGCTAATCTTCAGGAAGCTGTTAATGGCGAAAATTATGAAACCACTGATATGTATCCCACCTTTGCCAAAGAAGCCAGAGAGGAAGGCAATATGGAAGCTGCCAACCTTTTTACCCAGATAGGTAAGGTTGAAGAACATCATCGTGACCGTTATATGCGCTGCCTTGAAATGGTTAAAAACGGAACTGTTTTCAAGCGGGAGCAGGCTATTAAATGGAAATGTGCCAAATGCGGGTTTATCCACGAGGGAATCGAACCCCCTGAGACTTGTCCGTCCTGCAAGCACCCCAGAGAATACTATGAACCTGCCAATATGGATATATAGAAGGCTACGGAATTCCACTGCCATACAATCATAAATCCTGCATTCAAATGACACCAGTCGCAATCAGGATCACCAAATGGAGATACAAATACCACCATGACAGACAAGATGAAGTTAACCAGTAATAATGGAGCGCCAGTACCGGATAATCAAAATGTTTTAACAGCAGGCCCACGCGGCCCCATGCTGTTGCAGGATGTCTGGTTCCAGGAGAAACTCGCCCATTTCGACAGAGAAGTCATCCCGGAACGCCGCATGCACGCCAAAGGATCCGGGGCATACGGAACATTTACCGTTACCCATGATATTACACAATATACCAAGGCAAATATGTTTTCAGAGATTGGCAAAAAGACAGAACTGTTTGCTCGATTTTCAACCGTTGCCGGTGAACGCGGTGCCGCCGATGCTGAACGTGATATTCGCGGATTTGCTTTAAAATTTTATACTGATGAGGGAAATTGGGATTTGGTCGGCAATAATACTCCGGTATTTTTTCTGCGGGATCCCTTGAAATTCCCTGACCTCAATCATGCTGTTAAACGTGATCCCCGGACAAATCTTCGCAGTGCCCAAAACAACTGGGATTTCTGGACATCATTACCTGAAGCCCTGCACCAGGTTACCATTACCATGAGTGACCGTGGTATCCCGGCAAGCTACAGGCATATGCATGGTTTCGGCAGCCACACTTTCAGTATGATCAATGCCGCCAATGAACGGGTCTGGGTAAAATTCCATTTTCATACCCAACAGGGAATCAAAAACCTGACCGATCAGGAATCCTCTGAAATCATCGCAGCCTGTCGGGAAAGTCATCAACGGGATCTTTATGAATCTATTGAAGCCGGAAATCTGCCAAAATGGACTTTATTTATCCAGGTTATGCCGGAACAAGAAGCCTCGACCTGTCCTTATAACCCTTTTGATTTGACCAAAGTGTGGTTTCAGGGAGATTACCCACTGATTGAAGTTGGTGAATTTGAACTCAACCGTAATCCTGAGAACTACTTTGCCGAAGTCGAGCAATCAGCTTTTAATCCCGCCAACATAGTTCCCGGTATCAGCTTTTCTCCCGACAAGATGTTGCAGGGACGGCTGTTTTCCTATGGAGATGCCCAGCGCTATCGCCTTGGGGTCAATCATCAGCACATTCCGGTGAACGCTCCCCGGTGTCCGTTCCACAGTTACCATCGGGATGGAGCGATGCGCGTTGATGGCAATCACGGGAGTACCATTGGCTATGAACCAAATAACAAAAAGGAATGGCAGGAACAGCCTGAATTTTCAGAGCCACCACTGTCCATTGAAGGAATGGCCGACCATTGGAACCACAGGGAAGATGATGATTATTATTCCCAACCAGGAAAACTCTTTCGATTAATGGCCGCACACCAACAGCAACTTCTTTTTGAAAACACGGCACGGGCCATTAGCGGGGCATCAGCAGAGGTACAACAACGTCATATTGACAACTGTAATAAGGCTGATCCTGCATATGGGGCAGGAGTTGCGACAGCAATTAAGGCTCTTCCTGCCGCATAAGTCATTATCACAACTACTCTTCTCATTAACCTGCTCAAAGTGGGGACTGGACTTTGTCTGGTTCCCGCTTAAGGGGATTCTGTCTGTAGTGGGGGCACCCATTAAAAGGTTCTTGTCAGCGAGTGAGCGAGGAGGCGAGGGGTCAGGTCTTTGCTTGACCCTTAGATGGCTTTCTGGTACTTATTTTTTATGTCTA
>JANTFJ010000295.1 GCA_024763495.1 Desulfobulbaceae bacterium
GCCTGCTTACATAGCAACAGTATGCGGCGCAGGCCCAACTGAACTAATCTAAGGCACTGGAGAACGCTTACAGACTGGAGTTATAAGTAAACAAGTACTCCCTTGAACGGTTACCAAATTTCGTGCTCCGCAGGAGCCGCAAACCATGCCATGAGCTTTGTTCTATGTTTTGGGCCTGGATCCGATCCTACAAGGATGGAAGTTCTGTTTGGGTTGCGGGCACTGCCTGAGCAGCCAAAGAGGATAGCTCTTTATTTATTAATCGATTTTGAGTATACACGAGATTTGCTTTCTGTGTTTAAAATAAGTTGTTTCAATAGCAGAAATTTTCAGCTATATTCTTTCCAGAAAAATTAATTGTGAAAACAGGCTGACAGAAATTCGGCAAATTATGTGATTAAGGATATCAATTTGCTGTCTTCTGTCTTCTGTTTTCTATCTTTTGACATAAAGGAACGGAACATGGATATCACTATAGAACAGGTTGACGAAGGAGAACTAAAAGCAAAACCAGATGAAAACAAATTGGGCTTTGGCTCGATTTTTAGTGATCACATGTTTGTGATGTCCTATGTTGACGGCCACTGGCAAAAACCGGTTATAAAAAAATACCAGAATTTTTCCCTTGATCCCGCGGCCATGGTACTGCATTATGGTCAGGCCATTTTTGAAGGCTTGAAAGCCTACCGGGGCAAAGACAACCAGATATATTTATTCCGGCCCAAGGACAACCTTCACCGGATGAACAAATCCGCCCTGCGGATGTGCATGCCGGAAATTAATGTTGATGATGTTTTTGAGGGTCTTGAGGAATTGCTGCGCCTGGAAAAAGAGTGGGTACCATCTGTTTCCGGTGCAACTCTCTATATCCGCCCCACCATGGTGGCCACGGAAGCCGGCCTTGGTGTCCGACCGGCGAATCAATATCTGTTTTTTATAATTTTAAGTCCGGTTGGCGCTTATTATCCGGAAGGATTTAACCCGGTAACTATTTATGTTACGGAAAAATACGTCCGGGCCGTTCCTGGTGGAGTTGGTAACGCAAAAACAGCCGGTAATTACGCAGCCAGCATCATGGCTGCGGTAGAGGCCCAGGCCCAGGGATACACTCAGGTTCTCTGGCTTGACGCGATTGAACGTAAATATGTCGAAGAAGTCGGCACCATGAACATTTTCTTTGTCATTGGTGATGAGATTATAACACCGCCCTTATCCGGCAGCATCCTTCCCGGCCTTACCAGGGATTCAGTTCTGCGCTTGACCCGTGACTGGGGCCTGGATGTTGTTGAGCGCCGGATCAGTATTGATGAAATTTTTAATGCTGCCGCTGATGGAACCCTGCGCGAGGTTTTCGGAACCGGCACGGCAGCGGTTATTTCTCCGGTAGGCGCGTTGAGCTATCAAGGCAATGTCTGCCAGGTTAACTCCGGCAAGACCGGGGAACTTGCCCAGCGCCTTTTTGATGAACTTCAGGAAATTCAGTTTGGACAGCGTCCTGATCCTTACGACTGGGTAGTGAAACTGTAGTTTTAATTTTTTTTTCCCTCCCTCTCTTGATTTTTTCTCCAGCCGTTCCTATATTTTCGCCCAACAAGGAAATTAAGTGCTTGTTTTAGGTACTATTTCCTTGTTTTACGTTGACTGTTCAAAATTCGGACAAGGCAGATTTGGTATTTCAAAATAAAAAGTATTTAAAATTTAATTTAGATGGAGGGCAGTAAATGAAAATTCGTCCATTAAACGATCGAATTCTGGTGCAGAGATTGGAAGGTGAAGAAAAAACAGCCGGCGGAATTATAATTCCAGACAGTGCCAAAGAAAAACCGGCTGAAGGCGAGATTATCGCGGTTGGCCCCGGCAAACTTAATGATAAAGGTGAGAGGGTGACTGTAGATGTCAAGGTTGGTGATCGTGTGCTGTTCAGCAAATACGGGGGAACCGATGTTAAATATGATGGCGAAGATTATCTGATTATGCGAGAAGATGATATCTTGGGCGTTGTTGAGGCATAATATTTATTTATAAAATAAATGATGCGCATCTGAATATTTACAGTTCATAATTAAGGCTAATTTCTTACTTTTACTGAATAGTTTTACTAAATAATTTAATCTGTTGATTTACAGAGGAGAATAAAAAATATGGCTAAAGAAATTTTGTTCGGGACAAAGGCCCGCGAAGAAATTTTAAACGGTGTTAATACTCTGGCAAATGCGGTTAAGGTTACCCTTGGCCCTAAAGGACGTAATGTCCTGCTGGAAAAATCTTTTGGTGCTCCTACTATGACTAAAGATGGAGTAAGTGTAGCCAAAGAGATTGAAATTGCTAATAAATTTGAGAACATGGGCGCCCAGATGGTTAAAGAGGTTGCCTCTAAGACCAGTGACGTGGCCGGTGACGGTACCACAACCGCAACCCTGCTTGCCCAGGCTATTTATACCGAGGGCAGCAAGCTGGTGGCGGCAGGTCATAACCCCATGGATTTGAAACGTGGTATTGACCATACCGTCAGCGCTGTTGTTGCTGAACTGGCCAATATCGCCAATCCGACCAAGGAGCAGAAGGAAATTGCCCAGGTTGGTACTATTTCGGCCAATAACGATATCACCATTGGTAATATTATTGCCGAGGCCATGGATAAGGTAGGCAAGGAAGGCGTCATCACCGTTGAAGAGGCCAAGAGCATGGATACCACCCTGGATGTTGTCGAGGGCATGCAGTTTGACCGTGGCTACCTTTCTCCTTATTTTGTCACAGATCCTGACAAGATGGAGGTTAATGTCGAAGATCCCTATATCCTGATTAATGAGAAAAAGATCAGCAATATGAAGGATCTGCTGCCCATCCTGGAACAGGTTGCCAAAATGGGCAAACCCCTGTTCATTATTGCCGAGGATGTTGACGGCGAAGCCCTGGCTACCCTGGTGGTCAATAAACTGCGCGGCACCCTGAATGTCGCCGCTGTCAAGGCTCCGGGTTTTGGTGATCGCCGTAAGGCTATGCTGGAAGATATCGCTATCCTCACCGGTGGCCAGGTAATTACTGAAGACCTGGGTATTAAACTGGAAAATATTACCATTGATGACCTGGGAACCGCTAAACGCATCCTGGTTGACAAAGATAACACTACTATCATTGATGGCGCCGGGGATAAGGAGAAACTGGCTGGCCGGGTTAAACAGATCCGTACCCAGGCCGAAGAATCAAGCTCTGACTATGACCGGGAAAAACTACAGGAACGGCTGGCAAAACTTATTGGCGGTGTTGCGGTAATTAATGTGGGCGCAGCCACCGAGATTGAGATGAAAGAGAAAAAGGCCAGGGTTGAAGACGCGCTTAATGCTACCAGGGCCGCAGTTGAGGAAGGCATTGTGCCTGGCGGCGGCGTGGCTTACCTGCGTTGTATGAAAGCTCTTGACGCCCTGGAATTAAGCCCTGAACAGGAGCTTGGCAAAAACATTATCCTGCGCGCCCTGGAAGAGCCTGTCCGCCAGATTGCCAATAATGCCGGCTGTGAAGGTTCAGTTGTGGTAGAAAAGGTGAAAAACCAGGAAGGATCAAATGGCTTTAACGCAGAAACTGAAGAATATGAAGACCTGCTTGCCGCTGGAGTTATTGATCCGGCCAAGGTAACTCGTTTTGCCTTGCAGAATGCGGCCAGTGTTTCCGGCCTGCTGCTGACTACCGAGTGCATGATTGCTGATGCCCCGGAAGAGAAAGATGCCGGTGCCCCGGCTATGCCTCCAGGCGGCATGGGCGGCATGGGCGGCATGGGTGGAATGGGCGGCATGATGTAAGCCCCTGCTTTTCCGTACTGTAGTAATTTTCAAAAAGGGGTCTTCCTTGGGAAGGCCCCTTTTTTTGTATTGTACCCCTTAGTCCCTTAGAATTAATTTTCGTGTTTTTTATGGCAAGAAATTGAAAACTTTCTTTGAAATAAACAACTTGCATCTACTGTTAAGGGACTTAT
>JANTFJ010000296.1 GCA_024763495.1 Desulfobulbaceae bacterium
TGCCGCCATGTGCCCGTTTCAACGCTCGCGATAATACATCAGGTATATCGCGGCGTTTAAACGGGTGCAGGGTGGTGTTCATGGAGCGCTTACAAGCAGACGGTCGAGGATAGCTGATGTCAGCGAGGTAGATTCAGGGGAAATTATTTTATTGACAACTTGTTAAGTTTGTGTTTTCTTCACACGAATTTTTTAATTGTATTATTTGCTTCGGCCATGAAATAGAAGCGGGCATTTTTAACAGCAGCAATATAGGGCTGTTTTTTTATGGTTACCTGGTGTTACGAAAGATAAAAATGTGTGCAATAATGGATAGAATCGATGAACAAAAGGAGAAAAAATGAAAAATTTGGATAATCGCGGGGGAGGTTGGAGGCGCGCACTGTGCCTGACCGCGGCTTTTGCCCCTTTCGTTAGTTTTTTGCCGGGCTTTCCGGGCCTGGCCCAGGCAGATCAATCATCTCTGGAGAAGTCAATGCTGCTTGATGAAGTGGTTGTAACCGCGACCAGAACGCCTCATACCATGAAGGATGTTCCCCTGGAAACCGTGGTCATAACCAGGCAGGAAATTGAACGGAGTAATGCCCGGAATGTTATGGCCGCCTTAAAGACCGTGCCCGGTATAACCAGCACTATGCATGATGATGTCTTTGGAACCTATACCTGGCGGGCTAAAATGCGGGGCTTGAATTTTAATGATGGCTACGGCCTGATTCTGATTGACGGTCAGCGGGTTATGGGCTGTGGCCAGAGTGGTGGTATGGGAGAATACGGCATAGGGCTTAATCAGGTTCCCGTGGAAATGATCGAGCGAATTGAAATTGTCAAAGGACCCGGATCAGCACTGTACGGCAGTGACGCCATGGCCGGTGTAGTTAATATAATTACTAAAAAATCGCCTGAAAAACCGAGCGGACAGGCGGGAGTTTCATACGGGTGGTACAAGGTTAAAGAAAAGGTCAAGAATGACGGCAGCAAGGTATATCCTTCAGATGACGGTCATTATCGCAACAGTTCTCAAGCATATGTCTCATTTGGAGACAGGCCGCTGGATCGTCTGGGCTACCTGATTAATTATAATTACGAGTCGGCTGAAGATGTTCGCGAAGACCCGATCCAGTCTGACCGTCATTCCCTGCTGGTGAAAACGGATTTTGACGCTACTGACAATATCAATATTTTTTTAAAAGGCGAGGCCAGCGATTATCAGAAAAAAGGAAATCGCGATGAGGATAGTTACAGGTTGTCAGCCGGGTTTACCTGGGAGCCGACAGATAAGTATTTTCTGATGGTCAAGGGATATACCTATAACTGGGATTTTGTTCATGGTTATCCTGGTTATTCATATGGTTATAAGCATGGTGATACAGGTTTTGATCAGGCTGAGATTCAATATACCTGGTATGGCAGTGCTGATAATGTCCTGACTATGGGGGGAGAAATTCAGCAGCAGTCCATAGATTATGTAATCAATAACGCGGATAATTCAACTATTCAGGTGAATGAGGATGTCGATATTTTCAGTCTTTATGGCCAGGATGAGATAACTCTTTTTGATAATCTGACCATGGTTGCCGGCCTGCGTTTTGATAATCACTCGAATTTCAGCAGTGAGGTCAATCCCAAGCTCAGCCTGATGTATCAGGTTTCCGAGGCAACCATCTTAAGGGCGTCGGCAGGCAGGGCCTTTAAGTCTCCGACTATCCGCCAGCTCTATTATAGCTCACCTTATCGACATGGTGATTATTATGTACAGTCAAATAGAGATCTGAAGCCGGAAACCGGGGTTGGCTATTCCGCCGGGGTTGAGCAGTGGCTGTTGAACGGCAACCTGATGACAAGTGTCAGCCTGTTCCGTAATGATGTAGACGACATGGTGATCCGGGAAGACAGCGGTACTCTTTATGACGGTCTTCCTCTCATGATTTACCAGAATGTTGAAAGCGCCTATACCCAGGGTGTGGAGTTTATGGCTAAAGCTGATTTTCAGGGAATATCTCTGGATATTGCTTATACCTATACAGATTCCGAGAACAAGGAGAGCAACAGGGATCTGACCTATGTTCCCAAACATAGTTTTTCTATTTCTCCGGCCTATGAATGGAAAGAATATGGCCTGGGGGTCAGCGGTGTTTTTGTTTATACGGGCAGACAATATAAAGATACTGCCAATACTTCACAAATTGATGCCAACAGCGTGGTGGATGCCAGGATTTATAAAGATTTAGCAGATAAGGCCAGGTTGAGTTTTGAGGCAACTAATATATTTGATTCAGACAAGGGTGATGACGGTAATTTTCGCGGCGGCAGAACCTTGCTGGTTAAGATGGATGTTTTCTTTTAATGTAACTGCTCACAGGGCACCGCATATTCGGAGTCTTCGCTTACCTTCGCCATCAGCCCGGTTTACGTATGACTATGGCGGCACACTGTAACCAGTTATAAATACTGAGATTTGCAATCATTAGGTACTTACCCCATGAGTAGTTACCTTTTAATGATGAAAAAGGAGAAATTGTAATGAAAATAATGAATTTTATCTCAATAGTTTTCTGGGGTCTGCTTGTCCTGTTTTGTCCCAGGGCCGAAGCTCATTTTGCCTGGATCAACCTGGACAACTATAACCCGGAGCCGGGTGGGAACGTCCAGATTACCATAGGCTGGGGACATCGTTATCCTTTAAGCGGATTTTTGAAACAAGCTGATCTTGAAAGCATTTATTTGCTGAATCCTGCGGGTAAGAAGGAATCGGTTTTATCAGTTTCCGAACTGCAACTTGAACCGGAGAACGGCCTCGGCTCAACAGGGCCGTATGTTGTCGCGGCTCAGCGTAAGACGGGTTTTTACACCAAGACGGCTCATGGCGGCAAGAGACAGTCCAAGGAAGGTTTAAGCGATGTTATTAAATGTTACAGATCCCATATGAGCATGAAGGCTATCCTCAATGCGGGCCAGGGCCGGGAGGAGTTTATCGGCAGGGTGGAGCAGCCCCTGGAAATTATTCCTCTGGTTAATCCGGCTGATTTAAGGGCCGGAGACTATCTGCCTCTTGAGGTTATGCTCCACGGTAAGCCGTTCAAGGGGATGATATATGCCACCTACATGGGTTTTTCCACTGAGAAAAATGTTTTTGCCTATACCACCAGGACCGACAGCCGGGGCAGGGGGATGATTCGTATTCTGCAACCGGGAATCTGGCTGCTGAAGGCTGAATATGAACAGCCCTATCCGGATCGGGATGTCTGTGACGTCGAGTCCTTTGTTGCTACTCTTACCCTGGAAGTTAAATGAGCGTTTCCAGGCTTCGTTTTCCTGTGATCTGCGCCGGGCTTATCATCGGCCTGGCGTTGATTGCCGCCCGGGCCGGGGCGCATGGAGTCAGAGGATTAATCAGGGCGAATGAAACTCTATGCGGCGTGTTTTCATATGATGACGGCGAACCAATGAGCTATGCCGGAGTGGAGATTTCCGCGCCTGGTTCATCACTTTCTTTCCAGTCGGGGCGAACTGACCGTAATGGTTATTTTTGTTTTAAGCCGGACGTTGCTGGAGAATGGCGTTTGGAATGCCGGGATGAAATGGGACACAGGGCAGTGCGGACAACCACGGTCAGCCGGAAAATGACTGTAGTCGACAGCACCGATACGCCTGGAAATCAGGATGGACTTGTGGGGAAAAAAGCAGGAGCTGTCTGTGGAGTTTCTTTAATTTTCGGCTTGAGCGGCAGCATAGCCTGGTGGAGGAGCCGTAAGAAACAGAAGGAAATCTTATCATGAATCAGTAACTCGGAGAAATTGTAACCGTTCACCGGGGGCTGCTTGTTGACTTATAACTCAACTTTCTGACTTGTTGTTTTGTTAATGATTTCTAGAACTATACAATTTGCAGCATAGATATATCGTCATTCCGGCATGTCTTTAGCCGGAATCCAGGGATCATCGGCTAACTTTATGGATCGGAGTCTCGTT
>JANTFJ010000297.1 GCA_024763495.1 Desulfobulbaceae bacterium
TTAAACGCCGCGATATACCTGATGTATTATCGCGAGTGTTGAAACGGGCACATGGCGGCATCCCTGAAACGCTTACAGGCCGTGCCTTCTCAAAAGTTAAGGTGTGGTTTATTGATCGCTATCCTTTTTTCTTTATGCCGTTTTTGTCCATCTTGTAACGAAGAACTCTTTCGCTTATCCCCAGATTTTCCGCCGCTCTGGTTTGAACCCAGTTGTTTTGTTCAAGGGCGTCAATAATCATCCGCCGTTCCATGGCAGCCATCCTTTCTCCCAGAATACCGATTTTCTCCCTGCCCTGAAATTCCCTTATTTGCGGGGGCAGGTCTTCAGCGGAAATAACCGGGGTTCTACTCAAGGTGATTACCTGTTGAATAATATGTTCCAGCTCACGAACATTACCGGGAAAATCATACCTGCCCAGCAAAGTCATTGCCTGCTGGTCAAAAGTAATCTTGCTGTCGAATTTCTTTAAAAAGAAGGCGAGCAAAGCAGGAATATCTTTTTTACGTTCCCGCAGGGGTGGAATTTCAAGCTCAATTACCTTGAGTCGGAAGAAAAGATCCTCCCTGAATTCACCCTGGCTGACCATGGCTTTCAGGTCACGATTAGTGGCGGCAATAATACGCGCCTCAACCTGGATTGACTGTTCGGCTCCCAGCCTGGTTATATTTTTTTCTTGAATCGCCCTGAGGAGTTTGGCCTGCATGGGGAGCTGTAGTTCTCCGATTTCATCAAGAAACAGGCTGCCGGAAGCAGCCAGTTCGAATTTTCCTCGTCTTCTGGCCTCTGCCCCGGTAAAGGCTCCTTTTTCGTGACCAAACAATTCCGACTCAAAAAGATTTTCCGGCACCGCAGCGCAATTTAATTCAACAAAAGGCTGATCCTTTCTGGGACTTAACAGGTGAATAAGCCTGGCAACCAACTCCTTGCCGGTACCGGTTTCCCCCCGCACAAGCACTGACCATGGCGTTGCCGCGACCCGAAAAACCAGAGACAGCAAGTTCCGCATAGCTGGACTGTCTCCTACCAGCCGTACCGGCAATTCACCAATGTTAATGGTTTCATTGACGTTCCCGGCCTCGTTAGTTACCAGAATTTTTTCTTCCAGCATTTTTATTTTGCCGAGCAGTTTTTCCAGATCAATTGGTTTTTCTAAAAAATCATCAGCCCCCAGCTTCATGACCCGAACAGCCGTATCAACCGCTCCAAAGGCGGTAATCATTATGGCCCTGGCCAGGGGATTTATTTTTTTTATCCGGGCCAGCACCTCGTCTCCGTTCATGTCCGGCATCCGGTGATCAAGCAGCACCAGTTCGACGGCATTCCGGTTGAAAACCGACAGCCCTTCCGTGCCGTTTGCCGCAGTCAAAACCTGGTAGCCCTGTTTCTCCAGGAACCCACACAGCATGGTTCGCTGCATTTCTTCATCTTCAATTAATAATATTTTCATGTGGATTTTGTTTGGATAAAATTACTTGATAACGCTCAATAAAGGTAACTACTCATACCTTAAAACTCATAATCGTGAAAAACACCGAACTGTAACAGGTTACTACAGGGTTCCGGAGATTTCCTTACGTATGGCTGATGGCGGAGGTACGCGAGCCTGCGAGACTCCGAAGATTCGGTGCCCAGTGAGCAGTTACCAATAAAGTACACCCGGACGGCGACCGCCCCATAACTGTAAGGGATTCAGGGACAGTGCCATGTGCGTGCTTCACGCCCTGCGATAATACATCGGTATATCACGGGGGCAGGGATGAAGCGTGTGCAGGATGGTGTTCATGGAGCGCTTACAATTATTTTGACAATCAAAGTATCATTGTCGGATTCAACTGACAATTTCCCCTTATGAGCCTCGATAATTTTCCGACTGACGGCAAGTCCCAGACCGCTGCCCTTTGTCTTAGTGGTAAAATAAGGCTCACCCAACCGGCTGATTTCATCTTTATCCAGATGGCAGCCGCCATTAATTACGGTTAGAATAATTTGTGAATTTTTCTGTTCAAGCCTGATTTCTATAAAACCCGTTTCCGGTTGAGCCTCAATCGAATTTTTTAATAAATTGTCAATTACCTCAGCCAGCAGGCCGGGATCAACATAAATCGGTTTATAAAAATCAATTTTTTTAATAATTTTTATCTGCTGTTTTTTGATCATGGGCTGATAAAGAGCAATGGCCTGGTTAAGCAATTGGGCCAGGTTTACCGGCTTAAGTTCAGGAGTAAGCGGTTTGGTGTAACGTTGCAGTTCTCTGATTGTCCTGCTGGTTCGTTTTACAGCCTCCCCCATGGCATCAAGAAGATCCCGCTGTTCTTGTTCAAGGTTGTCTGATTCGATAGTAAGGCGTTGTAATCCCATATAAATAGCGTTAAGCGGGTTGCGAATTTCATGGGCGATAGCGGCAGTGGCCCGCCCCAGGGCCGCGGCCTCATGCTGGCGGGCCATCATTCTTTCAAAATTACGGGTTCTTTCAAGATCGGCCTTTTGCAGACGATGAAGCAGCCAGGAGAAAAATAGTCCAAGCAAGCCAAAGAGACAGGCAAAAATTACAAATTGACCTCGCAAATCAGCAACCCGTAAAATATATTGCCTGGCGTCCAGACCGACAGTCAGTTGGCCGATATCCAGGGCAAGTCTGGTTTCAGCTGTTAATTGATCATTATGATTTATAAAATTTACAGTTACCTTCCCGTTGTTCTGTTCATCATTCCAGCGTTTAAGATGGACATAATTGATACCCGGCAAGTTTGACAGGGCAGTGAGTAAGGCATCCAGGCCGGTTTTTTCCTGTAAAATTTCAATTCGATCGGAGTTAAAGCCGACAATTATGAAATCATGTTTTTTATTGCCGAAATTAAGCGGGATAGCCATAAAAATAAGATGATTATTTCTTAAATGCTGAATGCTGCCATCAACTTTGACCTGGGAAAGGGGCAGGGGAAACCAGGAGGCTGGGCCGGAAATATATTGTTTGGAATTATGAAAAATGATAATTCCTGCTAATCCTGCCTTGAGGGCAAGGGCTGTCAGTTCTTCACTGTTAAAGGATTCGATCTGTTCAAGATAGGCTATAAATCGAGCGGAATTGCCCAGGAACGTGCTGAGAATTTCATTGATAGTCTGCTGGGACAGCATGGCATTTTGCAAATTCTGCTGAATTACTCCGGCAACCATGCGGGAATGTTCGAGAGAATGCTGCCGAAATGAAGTATTAATTCTGCCAAGCTGCCATAAAAAAGCGGCCAGGGTTAAGACCGTCAGCAGTCCAAAGAGCAGGAGATTTATCTGCCAGGGAGGTAACAACCTGGCCCGATGGTGGTTACTTTGTGCTGCCATGTCGGCATCCCCGGCCAATCCTGTCTCTCACCCCACTGGGATCATTAAACAGCCCTGGGCCGCGCAGGTCTGTGGCCAGAAAATTATTGCTGGTGGAAAAATTACCCCAAACCCGAATAATTCGGCCAATTCGTACACAACCAGGGAAAGAACGGTCATTATTCCATTGCTGTTTAAAGTTGTCAGCCATTGTCACCTCAACAATCCGCTCTTCTGCGGGGTTTTCCCCGCTGATTTGCAGAGTTAACTGTTGCTGGTCAGGGGTAATTTTAATAACTTTACCGGTCAATAATTCCGCCCAGGCAGAAAAAGGAGTGAAAATTAAAATCAGCCAGGGTATTGAGATAAATAGAAATTTTAATTTTTTCATGTTTTTTGTGGTAATCCGGTCCTTGGGTGAAAAAAGGTAACTACTCACGGGGTAAGCACCTTAAGTTCGCTATCACCCGTAATTGTAACTGCTTACAGGGTGCCGGAGATTTTTGTCATCAGTCCGGTGCCGTCATAGTCATACGTAAACTTTCTGACTTGAGATAAGTATTTGAAGTCATATAACATCACCAATAAAACTCGCTCGTCATTCCGGCATGTCTTTAGCCGGAGGTAAGCGAGGA
>JANTFJ010000298.1 GCA_024763495.1 Desulfobulbaceae bacterium
ATGCCGCCATGTGCCCGTTTCAACGCTCGCGATAATACATCAGGTATATCGCGGCGTTTAAACGGGTGCAGGGTGGTGTTCATGGAGCGCTTACAACTTATGGGACGTAGTACCGATTAATAGTTACATGGAGGAAAAATAATGAAAGAGGCTATGTTTTATCAACCCGGACAGGATAACAAAATTATCTGCGGATTATGCAGCCATCATTGCCATGTAAAAGAGGGCAGACGAGGTATCTGCGGGGTACGGGAAAACAGGGAAGGCAAACTTTTCAGCCTGGTGTATGGCCGACTGGTTGCGGAAAACAGTGATCCGATTGAGAAAAAACCTCTGTTTCATTTTCTTCCCGGCAGCAGATCCTATTCAATTGCCACGGTCGGCTGTAATTTTCACTGCCTTCACTGCCAGAATTCTGATATTTCTCAATATCCCCATTTACATAATGGCGAAATAACCGGTAATGAGCGCCGGGCTGAATCGGTTGTTGAAGAGGCGGAACGAACAGGCTGTGCCAGTATCAGCTATACCTATGTGGAGCCGACAATTTTTTACGAATTTGCTGACGACTGCTCAATCCTGGCCCATGACCGGAACCTGAAAAATGTCTATGTCAGTAACGGCTTTATGTCCCCCGAAGTCAGTCGTCATCTGGCGGGAACCCTGGACGGCATCAATATTGACATAAAGGCATTTACCGATGATTTTTACAAAAAAGTATGCAAGGCCCGGCTCCAGCCTGTGCTGGATAATGTTCAGTTGCTGCATGAACTGGGGGTATGGGTTGAGATAACCACCTTAATTATTCCCGGCCTTAATGATTCTATAGAAGAATTACGTGATATCGCTAAATTTATCAAGAGTGTTTCTCCTGCCATTCCCTGGCATGTGACGGCCTTTCATCCTACCTACAAAATGATGGACAGGGAACCTACTCCGGTATCTATCCTGCGCAAGGCAAGAGAAATCGGTCTTGAGGAAGGCCTGCGCTTTGTTTATGAGGGCAACATTCCGGGTGAAGGCGGAGAAAACAGCTATTGCCCGGCCTGCGGCACTGAATTAATTCACCGTTTTGGTTTCAGCCTTCAGGTAAACAATCTGCTTGCCGGCCGCTGTGCCGAGTGTGGCGAAGTGATTGAAGGAGTGTGGGGCTGACCCTCTGGCGCCTTACAGGGTGCCGGAGATTTTTGTCATCAGTCCGGTGCAGCAATAGTCATACGTAAACCGGGCTGATGGCGGAAAGAGGTGAGCGCAGACTCCGTTCGGTACCCTGTGAGCAGTTACCTTTTTATTTTGCTTTTCCACGTCTCACTCCCCGGACGGCACGAGCACGCAAAGGATCATCAGGCCAGTAATGTTTCGGGTAGCGCCCTTTTAATTCTTTTTTAACCTCATGATAGGTGTTGCGCCAGAACCCGATAAGATCACGAGTCACCTGGATTGGTCGACCGGCCGGGGACAAGAGATGGATAACAACAGGAATTTTGCCGTCAAATACGGTTGGTGTTTCAATGGCGCCGAACATTTCCTGGAGACGAACGGCAAGAACAGGCGGTTGACCGGGCTGGTATGAAAGTTTAATTCTTGAGCCGCTGGGAACCTGGAAATAGCTGGGCAGTAATTTGTTCAGCCGCTGCTGTGCCTGCCAGTCGATAAGAGAATAAAAGATTGAATAGAGATCAAGTTTTTTGAGCTGCTTTAAAGAGTTAATTGCTTCAAGATACGGGGCGAGCCATGATAAATCATTTATCAGACCGGTGTCTGATACGTCAGGCCATTTGTCAGGTTCCCGGATATGGGCGTATTGCAATCTTTCCTGGAGTTCCAGGCTTTTTTTAGTCCGGTTCAGGCAGGAAAGTCCCTCCTGCCTGATTCCCGCAAGCAGACAGCAGCGCATTTTATCGGGATGAATATCAGACAATGGTTCCCTGCTCAACTCCAGGCTGCCCAACCGTAAAATTGAGGCTCCCACCACCCGGTTATCGCACCATTCCACTTTTTCTTCTCGAGCTAATAAATGGCTGTGGTCGGCAATAATATTTTGTCGGTCTAAAGCTGCTCCAAGAAAAACGCGGCCCTGCTTTTTCCCGCCGTCTACTTTGGCAGCCACCACAAAATCAGCATGCTGGAGAGGATCGCCAACCGGCAGTGTAACCCCGCGACCGGAAGAGAGACGATGCTGACTGGAATCAGGGTACTTCATGGCAATTCGATCAGGGTAGGCAACGGCCAGTAAGTCCCCTGATTCCTGAAAATTCCGAACCTTTTCATTAATACCCAGCAGCCGTTGGTACTGGTCAGCCTCCCGGAGAATGCGGCGGCAAAGAGACGGGTCTGCGCCTTTAGCCTGAACCCGGGCGGCTCCCTGCCGTTCAAACAGGCGTAAAATATCAAGACGATCCTCAATATCAACACTTTGCCCTGTCTCCTTACCACGAAATAAATCACGATTCTGCAACAGTGCGGCCAGGCGGCAGGCCAAGGCTCCATTGCCCTGTTCATTACCACGCAGCAGCATAAGGGCTAAACGCGGATGCAGTGGTAACAAGGCGAGTTTTTTGCCAATAGCGCTAAGATGATTTTTGTCGTCAACAGCACCAAGACCGGCGAGAATTTTCCTGGCCTGCTTAACCTGACCTGGACGGGGTGGATCAAGCCAGTGCAGCTCATGGGGATCAGTCACCCCCCACTGGAGAACCTGAAGAAGCAGTGGCGCAAGATCAGCACCGATGATCTCCGGGGCCAGGAAGTCGCTCTTTGAGTATTGTTCACTCTCCGTCCACAAGCGATAACAAATTCCAGGGCCAAGCCGTCCGGCCCGCCCGGCCCGCTGCTTTGCCGAGGCTTTTGAAATGGCAACAGTTTTTAGACTCGTTAAACCGCTTGCCGGGGAAAAATGAGGAACCTTCATCATCCCGGAATCAATAACAATTGTTACCCCTTCAATGGTGAGACTGGTCTCGGCAATGGGAGTGGCGAGGATTACCCGCCGCTGTTTTGTCGGGGCAAAAATCAAATCCTGCTTATGCTGAGGCAGGTTGCCGTAAAGAGGCAGGCAAAGAATATTCCCGCTCATCCGTTTCAGCACCGCCTTGATCTCACCGGCCCCGGGGAGAAAGACCAGGATATCCCCATCATGTTCGGACAGGGCCCGGTTAATGGCTCCTGTGGTCTGCGCCACAAGGAAAGTGACGGATGGCCGGGGAAGATATTTTATGGTTACCGGAAAACAACGGCCCCGACCGGAAATAACCGGGGCATTACCAAGGAATCTCGACACCCGTGATGTGTTCATGGTCGCTGACATGATCATTATTTTTAAATCATCACGCAGTTCCAGCATATCAAGACAGAAAGCCAGGCCCAGGTCTGCTTCAAGGGAACGAACATGAAATTCATCAAATATAACCAGGCCCACATTGGTAAGCTCCGGATCGTTTTGGATCATGCGAGTAAAAATTCCTTCGGTAACCACCTCAACGCGTGTTCTGGAACTGACTTTTGCAGCAAAACGAATACGATAGCCAACCAGTCCGCCAACCTGATCCGTGACAAGTTGACTCATCCTTTCAGCTGCCATGCGAGCCGCCAGTCGTCGAGGTTCCAGCATGATGATTTTTTTTCCGGCCAGCCATGGTTCATCCAGCAGCACCAAGGGAACAATAGTTGTTTTTCCGGAACCTGGTTCCGCGGCCAGCACCACGGATCGATGATTTACAAGACTTGCCTTAAGCTCGGGAAGTATTTCGTGAACAGGGAGGTGCGGGAGATTATTGTTTTGCATTTTTTGACCATAACAGCATAAAGAGCAGCAGATTTTTCGTAAGCGTTCTTCAGTGCCTTAGATTCGTTGATAGCGATCAATAAACCACACCTTGACTTTTGAGAAGGCACGGCCTGTAAGCGTTTCAGGGATGCCGCCATGTGCCCGTTTCAACGCTCGCGA
>JANTFJ010000299.1 GCA_024763495.1 Desulfobulbaceae bacterium
ATTAATGCATAAAGAGCCAGCATATCCTTATCCAGATAAGAGGACATTTTTTCCGGCGTATTGTTGACATCCGTGGGACGAATCGCCTCATGAGCATCCTGCGCCGATTTTTTTGTTTTATAGATATTAGGCTTAGTCGGCAGATAATCAGGGCCATGGGCAGTATTAATATAATCCCTGGCCTGGGCTAAAGCATCATCATTTACCCTGGTAGAGTCAGTTCTCATGTAGGTAATTAACCCGGTAGGGCCTTCAGCTCCCAGCTCAATGCCCTCATAAAGCTTCTGGGCCAGGGTCATGGTTTTCTTGGCGGAAAAACGGAGCTTGCGGTTAGCGTCAATCTGCATGCTGCTGGTAATAAATGGCGGGCTGGGGTTACGTTTTTTCTTTTTCTTGTCGACCTTGCTGACGACAAACGTACTTTTCCGCAAATCACGGACTATGTTATCCGCATCCTGCTGATTGGTTATTTTATTTTTTCTGGCATCAACCTTTTTGCCGTTTGCCCGTTCAAGCTGAGCTGTGAAAACCGGGGGCTCATCTTTCTGTAACCGGGTCTCAATAGACCAGTATTCTTCAGGTTTAAAATCATTAATTGCCTGCTCCCGTTCACAGACCATCCGAACCGCAACCGATTGTACCCGACCGGCGCTTAACCCCCGCCGCACCTTGTCCCAGAGCAGAGGTGATATCTGATATCCAACCAACCGATCCAGAATACGCCGGGCCTGCTGCGCCTCAAAGCGGTACTGATCAATATCCGTAGCGTTTTCTATGGCCTTCAGAATAGCCTTCTTGGTCAGTTCATGAAAAAGTACCCGGTGAAAAGGTTTTTTTGCTGATTTGAGTGCCTGAGCCACATGCCAGGCAATAGCCTCTCCTTCCCGATCAGGGTCAGGAGCGAGATAAATGGCATCTGAATTTTTAGCGGCACTTTTCAGGTCGGTAATAATTTTACCCTTGCCCCTGATGGTGACATAATGAGGTTTAAAATCACTATCAACATCAACGCCGATATTTTTTACAGGCAAATCACGAATATGGCCCACCGAGGCCTTAACAGTAAACGATTTACCAAGATATTTCTGCAGAGTTCTGGCCTTGGCCGGGGACTCAACGATAATTAATGATTTTGCCATATTTATTTATTCAGGTGGAAGATGTCAGCTGATATTGTCGGCCGGCCATAACCTCAACCAAACCTTTCAGTTCCAGCATTAAAAGAATTTCATTAACCTTATGGGCCGGCAGTTTACTTTTTCGGATAATCTCGTCAATTGTCTGCGGATAAATATCCATAAAAGCGAGCAGCCCTTTCTCTTCAGCGGATAATTCCGGCTGAGCCTTTGGAGGAACTACATTTTTATGTTCATGATCTCCAACAGGCCGGTGCAACTCATCCAGAATATCTTTAACCGTATGAACCAGCTTGGCTCCATCCTGAAGAAGACGATGGGCTCCCTCGCTCTTGCCGGAATCTATCCGACCCGGCACAGCGAACACCTCTCGTCCCTGCTCCAGAGCCAGTTCAGCCGTTATCAACGAACCGGAACGTCGAGCCGCCTCCACCACCACAACCCCCAGGGACAGGCCGCTTATTATCCGATTACGGGCCGGGAAACGAAAAGCGTCAGGCCTGGTACCAAACGGATATTCCGTCACCAGGACTCCAGCCTCGCCGATCCGCTCTGCCAGTTTCCGGTTCCGGAACGGATAAACAACATCAAGGCCACAGCCAAGCACGGCAATAGTTTTACCACCAGCGGCCAGGGCGCCATGATGGGCCGCGGTATCTATGCCCAAAGCAAGCCCGCTTATAATTGTTAATTCATTTCTACTCAACCTGGCCGCCAGGTCAGTTGCGATACGCTGTCCGTAAACAGTTGCGGCTCTGGAACCAACAATGCCCACTCCGGGCAGACTGATAATTTCCAGATTTCCTTTAATGTAAAGAACCAGTGGTGAATTGTAAATTTCCCTTAAATTAGCGGGGTAAGCAGTATCATCCCGAAAAATAATTTTTGACCCTGTCTTTTCCGCGCGCTCAAGTTCTCCGGCAACCAGGCGCTGATCCGGACCTTTACCAATTGCGGCAGCTACATCTTTTCTCAGGCCGGGAATTTGATCTAAATCTTTTTTCCCGGCACGAAAAACTTCGTCAGGGCCGCCAAAATATTCTACCAGTCGTAAGGCCCAGACAGAGCCAAGCCCTGGAGTCAGGTAAAGGGCGAGCCAGGCCTCCAGCAGTTTTTCTTTCTTTTCAAGGGAAGTAAGCAAGGAAGGGTAATATCAATCTTTTATAAAACTTTCAAGCTGTTTTCTTCGGGTCGGGTGTTTCAGCTTTTTCAGGGCTTTGGCCTCTATCTGTCTGATTCGCTCCCTGGTAACGGAAAAATTTCTACCAACTTCCTCCAGGGTGAGATCGGTATTAGTACCAATTCCGAAACGCATTCGCAGCACTCGTTCTTCCCTGGGGGTAAGAGATGACATCACTTTTTGGAGATTATTACGCAAATCATCCATAATAGTTGCTTCCTGAGGCGAGACGGAATCAACATCTTCTATAAAATCAGTTAAATAACTATCCTCACTATCACCGATGGGAGTATCCAGGGAAACCGGCTCTTTGGCAATTTTAAGAATATTCCTTATCTTGTCCAGATCAGCGTCAAGCCGTTCCGCCATTTCTTCCGGAGTAGGTTCCCGGCCAAACTCCCGGGAAAATTCCTTGGCTCCCTTCAATAACTGATTAATCGTATCAATCATGTGAACCGGAATACGGATTGTCCTGCCCTGGTCGGCAATAGCACGATTAATGGCCTGCCTGATCCACCAGGTAGCATAGGTGCTGAATTTATATCCCCGGCGATATTCAAATTTTTCAACCGCCTTCATCAGGCCGATATTACCTTCCTGAATCAGGTCAAGCAGCTGCAGGCCGCGATTGGCATATTTTTTGGCCACACTGACGACCAGGCGGAGATTAGCACGGGTAAGTTCCTGCTTGGCCTGGCTGGCTATTTTCTCACCCAGGCTCATTTCCGTCATGGTTTTACTGAGAAAATCACTATCCAGGCCATGCGCATCCTCAAGATTATGCAGCATTATTTCCAGTTTTCTCTTGTCTGCCGAGGGATCAGTCATCCTCTTGTTGACCGCGGAAAACTGTTTTATCAACTCATTAACATTTTTGACAATCTCGGTTAAATATTTACTGCTTAACCGATCGTCGATAAAAAGATTGGCAATGGAAAAATTACTCCTGTCCAGCCTGACCATAATCTTTACCGCAGTCGCCCTGTCAAGATCAGGATCCAGCAAATCATCCCGCAAGGCTTTTCTTTCCCGGTCAAGCCGCTCAGCCTCATTAATCTGCCAGATAAACTGTTCTTTTATTTCTCTTACCTTTTCCTGGTCAGTGGAGTTAAGACCACGTAACACATCAGTAACCTGCCATTTGCCCTCTTCCAGGTTATCTTTTATCTTCCTTAATGTTTTTAAGGCTACAGGGACGGCCAGGACAGCACGCTGAACCTGTCTTTCTCCCTTTTCGATTCGGATGGCAATTTTCGTTTCTTCCTCTGAATTCAGCAGTGCTACCGCCCCCATTTCCCGCAAATAAGCCTTTACCGGATCAAGTTTTGCCGATCTATCCGACCTTGAAGTAGCTGATTTACGACTGCAACGCATCTTTTCCCGCTGCTGCGGAGCTATATCTTCAACCAGTTTCTGGTCTTCTTCAGGCGTGATTTCATCGTTATCAAACATCGACGTTAAATCATCCATGGGTTTTATCACCAGTTTAAATTTTTATTTTGTGTAAGACAGCCTGATCGCGCCCAGGAGGCTGTCCGAGAATGCCCTTTCTGCGGAGTCTCGTACCTCGCTTACCTGCCCAACTCTGTGTTATTTTGAAAAAATAATGCTCCGGAAAGC
>JANTFJ010000300.1 GCA_024763495.1 Desulfobulbaceae bacterium
CGAGCGTTGAAACGGGCACATGGCGGCATCCCTGAAACGCTTACAGGCCGTGCCTTCTCAAAAGTCAAGGTGTGGTTTATTGATCGCTATCGAATCTCCGGTTCAACCGATTTTATCAAGCAATGCTGCTACCAGCAGGGGAATCATCAATTCATGATGGCCGGTAATATTATAGCCTTTGCCGCCGCCGGCAACCGGTCGGTTGACCACATTGGTCATGGGGCGATAATGGCGGATAAAATCAAAATTGGCGGTAGTAAAATTATCGACTTTATAGCCGAGATTCCGCACTACGGTCAGGGCCTTTAAAAATACCTCGGGCAACAGCACCGCTGAACCGAAATTCAAATAAGCCCCGCCTTCAAGCTCACTGACAAGGGAACAGAAAAGACGAAAATCAGCATGACTGGTCTGGCCTATGGCAGCCCCGTCCGCCGAAGGATGAATATGGACAATATCAGTCCCCACCGCCACATGAACCGTTACCGGGACATCAAGCTGACGGGCCCTGGCCAGCAGGCTCATCCGGTTGTAGGGAAAATTCTTTTCCAGCAGATATTCACCCATGGCCCGGCCAAGGCCGATATCACGAGCCGCGCCCTGGTTAACCGCGCTGTTAACCACTTCGCCGGTTTCCCTGGCAGCGCCGAACTCACCGCTGCCCAGCACCTGGCCGACATCTTCCGAAGTGCGGCCCACCATGGCTATTTCCGTATCATGGATAATTCCGGCCCCGTTCAAGGCAATGGCGGAAATAATTTTTCTTTCCATTAAATCAATGAGCAGGGGGTTAAGCCCGACCTTTATCACATGGGCACCCATGCCGACAATAATCGGTTTCCCGTTGCGGTGACTTGCCGCCAGCCGGGTAACCAACTCAGGAAAGTCAATCCCCAGCAGCTGATTGGGCAGAGAATCGAGCAATTCCGCCACCGTTGCCCCGGCAGTCACAGGCCGGGCAAAATCATCTACCGTTACCTTGCTGTGCCGGTCGTAAACAGAATAAGTATTCAGCCTGCTTAAATCAATAAGCTCTTTTTTCATCTTTTTCTCTTTGGAACTTATCGCCCTTCGGGCGGACTTTTTTTGACAGGATAAACAAGATTGACACGATTATGAGACAGCGCTCAATAAAGGACAACCCGGCGGTGACAACCCCATAACCGTAGGGTTAAGGGAGCGCTTACCTTTTTTATTAATGAGAATTCAGCGCTTTTGTTTTAATTCTTCATCAACCAGCCAGCAGAGCATATGCTCAATCCAGAGATGGGTCTCCTGAATGTGAGGCGTCATCTTAGATGGGACATTGAGAGTCAGGTCGGCAATTTCAAGCAGTTTGCCCCCTGACCCACCGGTCAAAGCGGCTGTTCTCACCCCCATTTCTCCGGCAGTCT
This sequence comes from Desulfobulbaceae bacterium, assembly GCA_024763495.1. GTDB lineage: Bacteria > Desulfobacterota > Desulfobulbia > Desulfobulbales > SURF-16 > JANTFJ01. Next base: position 1,395 of record JANTFJ010000300.1, read on the forward strand.
CTATGGCAGACAGAATATTTGGAGAATTACCGCTGGTTGAAATTCCAAGGAGCAAATCTTCCTTTTTCGCCAGGGCCTGAACCTGTTTAACAAAAATATCATCAAAGGAAAAATCATTACCGACACTGGTTAAGATAGAAGTGTCGGTAGTCAAGGCCAGGGCCGGCAGCGGTGCCCGGTCAACCAGGAAACGGTTGACAAATTCGGCGGCCAGATGCTGAGCATCGGCAGCACTGCCGCCATTCCCCATAATCATCAGTTTACCGCCCTTGCTAAAAGTTTTTATTATCCATTGTACCAGGCGGATAAGATCATCCTGCTGGGCCTTGACAAAATCCTGCTGGGCCTTGACTGAATTACTCAGGCTGTCAGCTATAATTTTTTTCATTGTATTTTTACCGTAAAAAGCCCCGGAAGTACCGGGAAGCACAACTCACATTTTCATGTATGGGGGTGGCTGGGAAAAATTGGATCCAGCCATGCCGGGTTAGTCATTCGTTCGCGGACAGGGAAGCGAGCTTGAGAGGTAACTGCTCACACCACTGTGCTGTAACTGTTCAGAGGTAAGCACCCTTAAAAAAAGGGCATAAACTTCGACTCCGGATAAAGTACAGCTGAACAGTTACAAGTTATCTTAATAACGCGGACAAAAAAGGCTGTTAACATTATAACAGGGAACAATCTTTGTCAACGGAGAAGGATATTTCCTTAATTCTTTGACATCGGCCATTTTTCACGTTAATTTTAGTTACTATTCAGTAAATGACAAAAGCTATCCAAACCACTATGCTGCGACTGTTCAGAGGTAAGCGAACGAAGTGAGACTCCGTGTGCTTTAGCTGTGCTTGATCTGGCCGGCGCAGCATACTTGTGCTATATAAGACAGCCTGATCGCGAAAATCTTCGGCACCCTGTAAACAGTTACAAATTAGGTGGTTAGCGAATATTAGGTGCTTACATCCATGAATAGTTATATTTTATCATTAAGTTAGATCTTGTCACAATGGGTCAAGCCCGCGTTACTGCCGGTAAGCCCCTCAGCCCACAACCAAACAGGGAATTATTATGCAAGAGAAAAAAATTATCCTTAAAGAAAGTGAAATGCCTACTCGCTGGTACAATGTCATGCCCGACATTCCTAACGGAGTGGAGCCTCCCCTTGATCCGGAATCAAAACAGCCCATGGGGCCGGAAAAACTGGCGCCCATTTTCCCCATGGGACTTCTAGAACAGGAAATGAGTGATAAGCACTGGATCGACATCCCCAGGGAAATTCAGGAAATTTATCATATCTGGCGGCCATCACCCCTGATACGGGCCAATAATCTTGAAAAGGCCCTGGGAACCAAGGCCAAAATATTTTTTAAACACGAGGGGGTTTCTCCTTCCGGCAGCCACAAGACCAACAGCGCGGTTGCCCAGGCCTACTACAATAAACAGGAAGGAGTGAAACGCCTTTCGACCGAGACCGGGGCCGGGCAATGGGGCAGCGCCCTGTCTTTTGCCACCCACAAATTCGGCCTGGAATGCAAGGTCTACATGGTGCGGGTTTCTTTTGATCAAAAACCTTACCGCAAAAGCATGATGAATACCTATGGTGCGGAAATTGTCGCCAGTCCCAGCCCGGACACCAATACCGGGCGGAAAATCATAGAAGAATTCCCGGACACTGCCGGTTCCCTGGGTATTGCTATCAGCGAGGCGGTTGAAGACGCGGCCTCCAGGGATGATACCAAATATGCCCTTGGTTCGGTATTGAACCATGTAATTCTCCACCAGTCAATAATAGGCCTGGAAGCAAAAAAACAGATGGAGATTGCCGGAGAATATCCGGATGTCCTGATTGGCTGCTGTGGCGGGGGGTCTAATTTTGCCGGCCTGGCTACACCATTTTTAACCGACAAGCTTGAAGGCAAAAATCTTAAAATGATCGGCGTGGAACCAGCTTCCTGCCCAACCCTGACCCGCGGCCTGCTGGCCTATGACTTTGGCGATGTGGCCCGCACTACTCCATTGCTCTACATGTATACCCTGGGCCATGATTTTATTCCGCCGGGAATCCATGCCGGGGGCCTGCGATACCATGGTATGTCACCCATTATCAGTGCCCTGGTTCGGGAAAAAATAATTGAGCCTGTCAGTGTTCACCAGATTGAATGTTTTGAGGCTGGGGTACTTTTTGCCCAGACCGAGGGTATTATTCCGGCTCCGGAAACCTGCCATGCTATTCGAGCCGCTATAATTGAGGCAACGAAAGACAAGGATGATCCCAAGACCATTCTTTTTAATTTTTCAGGCCACGGCCTGCTTGATCTGTCAAGCTACGACAAGTTCCACTCCGGAGATCTCCGGAATTACGAATACCCGGAGGAAGATATTATAGCTGCCACCAGGAACCTGCCCAAGATTTGATATAATCAGATAAGGCTAAAATCCACACTTAGGGCCCGTTCAAAATTAACTTCCCATTTTAGAGGGGGAACTATAACACATTTTGAAACGATCATGGTCAGTCAAAATCCTCAACGTAGCCC
>JANTFJ010000301.1 GCA_024763495.1 Desulfobulbaceae bacterium
AGCCCTGCTACGCCTGCGGTTTTGCCTGCCCATGATCGCCTCAACCTGTATCATATTTACCACCTCAAAATGTGAATTTATTTATGAACGAGCCCTATGGGGTTGTCGCCGTTCGGGTGTACTTTATTGGGCGCTATCAAAAAAATGATCAGGAGTCCTTTGAGAAATTTAACGATAGCTTGTAGTCTTCAATAAATTTTTCCTGTATACGGCGTATCCGTTGCCGATATTCCTGTTCAGAAATAACTGCGCCTTTCAGGCCGCCCCTGAGGTTTATTTCGGAAAAATATATATCGTTTTCAGGGGTAATCATCAGGTCAATATGGGCGTAGGGAAAGGCACCTTTTTTCATGATTCCGGCACACATGTCTTTTTGCTTTTTTGAAAGGACACATGCCTGACTGCTACCGCCGAACAGAATATTATTACGAAATGAATTAAGGTTTTTTCGGCAATATACCTCTGCATAATCAGCCAGGATTATTACCCGCAGATCAGTGAGTGAAGGTAAAAAAGGTTGAACCACGAAGGGATATTGCAGTGAGCCGAAACATACCTGGTTATATACATCCTCAATAGATGGCCACTGGGATATGCCAAGCCCGCAGTTAGTGCGGTTTTGTTTGGTTACTACCTGACCTATTTCCTCCTTTCCGTATTTTGCTATATTCTCGATCATATCATACCTGCCCCTGGCTACAAAGGTATGAGGAATCATCAAATCAGCATAGATAAAGGTCTGCAGGCATTTTGATCGGCTGAGCTGCTGAGAGATGGCGCTGGGGAAAAATTTTACTCCTCGCTCAACAAGATACAGGAACAGCGCTTCCTCGGTTGTTTTAATGTTCATCAGTCCAACAAGGAGGTCGTCCCGGTCCAATTCATCCAGATGGTTCCTGAACGATCTACTGTCCTTGATTATCAATGGATTACTTTCAGATTTCATTTTGTCCTGCCCTTCGGCGGTTTGTAATAGGTCATGGCCTCGGGAATAAGCTGGCGGATTTTGGCAATCCGGGTAGCATCAGAGGGATGGGTACTCAAAAATTCCGGCGGCTGCTCCTGATTTTTCTTTTTTCCGGCCATGCGCTGCCAGAAATTAAGAGCTGCATGGGGATCGTATCCGGCCATGGCCATAAAAATCAGGCCAAGATGATCAGCCTCTTTTTCCTGAATTCGACTGAAGGGCAGTAAGACACCATATTGACTGCCGACACCAAAGGCGCTCATCCAGAGCTGCTGGGTGGCAGCCGGTTCCTGCTTAAGCGCGGCGGCAAGCCCCATGCCCCCCAGCTGCACCAATAACCCCTGGCTCATTCGTTCGTTGCCGTGGTCAGCCACAGCATGGCCGATTTCGTGTCCCATTACCACGGCAAGACCGGCTTCACTCCTGGTAATGGGTAGAATACCCGTGTAGACCACGACCTTGCCGCCCGGCATGCACCAGGCGTTTTCTTCTTCACTCTCTATCAGATTAAATTCCCAGTTGTAGCCCTTGAGCAGTCTGCTCTGTCCCTGTTTATCAAGATATTGTTCCACCGCATGCTGAATCCGTTGCCCCACCCGTTTGACCATGGCAGTTTTTTCCTGGTCAGGGCTGAGAGTGTGCTTGGTCAGGAACTGGTCATATTGGTTGAAACTCATGGGAATCATGGAATCATCAGGAATAAGATGAAGCTGGCTGCGACCGGTGAGCGGCACGCTGGCACAGGAGACCACCAGCATGGCAAAAAACAACGAAAACATTATCTTAATAATTTTTTTATTCATGACCTTCTGTACCCTGAATATTTCAGTCCTGGATTATCGCAGGTTTTTCGCATTATCCGAATATTTACAGGATAGCGCTCTATTTACAGGATAGCGCTCAATAAACGTAACCGTTCACCAGGGAGTAAATCTTTGCAATATTTAAGTCTCTAAGCGTTTACCTGTGCCTGGGCAGCATACTGGTGCTATTCAAGCAGGCTCAAATGGGCAAGAGGTAAGCACCCTTAAAAACAGGGCATAAACTCCGACTCCGTGAGGTGATGGTGAACGCTTACCAATAAACTACACGCGGACGGCGACAGCCCCATAACTGAAAAATAAAATTTCTAAGGGACTAATCCCTGGTCAGGTGCCTGTACTTTATACGATGAGGCTGATCAGCTTCAGCACCCAGCCGCCGGTGACGGTCAGCCTCGTAATCAGTGTAATTTCCCTCGAACCATACTACCCGGCTGTCTCCTTCAAAGGCAAGAATATGGGTGGCGATCCGATCCAAAAACCAACGGTCATGACTGATTACCACAGCGCAACCGGCAAAATTCTCCAAAGCCTCCTCAAGAGCCCGCAAGGTATTAACATCAAGATCATTGGTAGGTTCATCAAGGAGGATTACATTGCAGCCCTCCTTCAGCATCATGGCCAGGTGTACCCGGTTGCGCTGACCTCCGGACAACAATCCTACCTTTTTCTGCTGTTCCGTGCCGGAAAAATTAAAACGGCCCACATAGGCCCGGGAGTTTACCTCGATATTACCCAGATAAAGGGTATCCCGGCCGCCGGAGATAACCTCCCAGATAGATTTTTCCGGATCAAGGCTGTCCCGGCTCTGGTCAACATAGGCAAGCTTGACGGTTTCTCCCAGCCTGATAGTTCCCGAATCAGGCTGTTCCCGACCGATTATCATTTTAAATAAAGTGGTCTTGCCCGCGCCATTGGGGCCGATTACCCCGATAATACCACCGGGCGGCAGGGCAAAGGACATATTTTCTACCAGCAGCCGGTCAGCGAAAGATTTACAGACCTTGTCCGCCTCAATAACCACCTTGCCCAGCCGGGGGCCGGGGGGGATATAAATTTCCAGATCTTTGGCCCGTTTTTCACCCTCCCGGCCCAGTAACTGTTCATAAGCCTTTATCCTGGCCTTGGATTTGGCATGCCTGCCCTTGGACGACATCCGTACCCACTCCAACTCCCGCTCCAGGGTCTTCTGGCGGTGGCTTTCATGCTTTTCTTCAACTGCCAGCCGTTTCCGCTTCTGTTCCAGCCAGGAGGAATAATTTCCCTTCCAGGGAATGCCGTGGCCCCGATCCAGTTCTAGAATCCAGCCCGCGACGTTATCGAGAAAATAACGATCATGGGTAACTGCGATAATAGTTCCCTCGTAACGCTGGAGATGATGTTCCAGCCAGGCCACGGTTTCCGCGTCAAGATGATTTGTCGGCTCATCAAGGAGAAGAATGTCGGGTTTGCGTAACAACAGGCGGCACAAGGCTACCCGCCGCTTTTCACCACCGGACAGAATATCAACAGGCGAATCACCGGGAGGACAGCGCAAGGCATCCATGGCCATATCAAGACGGGAGTCAAGATCCCAGGCATCTGAGGCATCAAGCTTCTCCTGAACCTCGGCCTGGCGATTTATCAGATTATTCATCTCATCATCACTCATAGGTTCGGCAAACTGCTCGTTAATCAGATTAAATTCAGCCATGAGATCAACAGTTTCCTGGACACCTTCCTCGACAATTTCCCTGACGTTTTTTGTCTCATCAAGATCTGGTTCCTGCTCCAGCAACCCCACAGTCAAACCCGGAGAAATATTGGTACTGCCGATAAAATCATTATCCCGACCGGCCAGAATCCGCAGTAATGAACTCTTGCCTGAGCCGTTCAGGCCCAGGACGCCGATCTTGGCCCCATAAAAATAAGAAAGGTTGATATCTTTTAAGATTGGTTTTTTGTCGTAAAATTTACTTACCCCAATCATGGAGTAAATTATTTTTTTTTCTTCAACAGCCATGGCCGTTTTTCCTCTGATTTAGTATAATAAAAATAACGTAACTGCTCACAGGGCACCGCATATTCGGAGTCGAAGTTTATGCCCTGTTTTTAAGGGTGCTTACCTCCGCGATCAGTCCGGCTTACGTATGACT